>JANOEM010000395.1:0-10156 GCA_031413195.1 Actinomycetes bacterium | reverse complement strand
AACCATTGCCGACCTCGAACCGTCATCGCTCGACCTGGTGACCGACGAACATGTCGCACTCGCGCTGCAATTCAGGGTGCAACTCTCGCCTCTGTTGCGTGGCAGAGTCGCATGAGCGAGTTGCCCCAACAAGCGTACGCGGCAGCGTTGGCCTCTCTCGATTTGATGACCGCGAGCCGATTGAACCTGCTCCTCGCCCACTCGACAGCTCAGGAAGCGTTTGCGATGATGCTCGATGAGCATTCTCCGAATGGTCTTGCGCGCCGGCTGTTCGACAACCCGCGACTCGCCGCTGCGTGGCGAACGAGTGCTGCCATTCGCACGCCGCAGCGGGTGTGGCAGCAATGCCAGGAGCTCGGTGTGACCGTCTTGCTAGCCGGTGAACCGGGCTATCCGGCCGTGTTGCTCAACGATCCGGCACCAGCTCCGGTGCTCTTCGCGCTTGGCAGCTTCGACTCGGTGATCGGTCGCCGGGCTGGCATCGTCGGTACCCGCAACGCCACGTCGTCGGGCCGAGACACAGCGGGCACCCTCGGACGCGATCTTGCATCGCAGGGGGTGCATGTCGTGTCGGGCCTCGCTCGTGGCATCGACGGGGCGGCGCATCGTGGGGCGCTGTCGGCCGATGACGGAGCCGCCCCGATCGCCGTGGTCGCCTCCGGCCTTGATGTCGTGTATCCGCCCGAACATCGATCGTTGTGGTCGGCGGTCGCCGAGCGAGGTGTCGTGCTCACCGAGGCACCTCCGGGCTCTCCGCCGGCCCCGTATCGGTTCCCCCTCCGAAATCGGATCATCGCGGCCCTGAGTGAGGTCCTGATCGTCGTCGAGTCTCGCGAGCGTGGCGGTTCTCTGATCACGGTCGAAGAAGCACGAAAGCGCGATATCGGCGTCATGGCGGTGCCCGGCTCGGTGCGAAACCGCGCCGCCCAGGGGACGAACGACCTGATCCGCGACGGATGCCCGATCGTCACCGATGCGCGCGACGTGACGACGGCGCTCGGATTGGACTCCAGCAGAGTTGGTTGCGCGGTGTACGACCCGCGGCCGCGTCCCACTGGTTTCGACCGTGAGCTGCTTGGGCTGTGCGACGAGGCCCGGACCCTCGACCACTTTGTTCTGCTCACCGGCAGGACTCTGGTTGAGTGCGCGATGGCGGTGGGCCGCCTGGAAATGGTCGGCTGGATCCAACAGGTCAACGGATGGTTCGAACGTACCGCCCATCACTCGTTCCTGGCCTGATCGTGCCCACTGTCCACCGCATCACCCGTGAAACCGAATACTCTCGCTGTTCGTGGCAGGACAATCGCTCGACAGACGCGCAGAAAGACGCGCAGAAAGACGCGCAGACGAACGCGCGTGGCGTATCGACGAGTTTGTCGAGTCGCTCACCTCGTCCTCGACCAACACCGTCTCTGCCTATCGCGGCGATGTCGCGAGCTTCGCCGATTGGGCCGACCAGCTCGACATCGTTGGACCGCGCGATGTCGACCGGCAGGTCTTGCGCCGGTATGTCGCGTACCTGTCGAATCGCGACTATGCCCGGCGCAGCGTCGCCCGCAAGGTTGCGGGTGTACGCCGCTACTTCGCATGGCTTCGCCGCGAGGACATCGTCGATACCGATCCGGCGATCAGCCTCCGCGCATCGGCCGGACAGGGGCGCTTGCCCCGGGTGCTGTCGCACGATGACGTCACCCAGTTGCTCGATGGCGCAACCCCCGACGACGAGCCGGTCTGGCGGCGCCGCCGAGATGACGCAGTCCTTGAACTGCTGTACGGCAGTGGTATTCGTGTCAGCGAACTCTGTCAGCTCGATGTCGGCGCAATCGACCTCGTTGCAGCAGCGGTTTCGGTGTGGGGTAAGGGCAGCAAGGAACGCCGCGTACCGCTGTCGAAACCGGCTGTCGAAGCAATCGCCGGCTGGCTCCAGATTCGTCGCGATGTCGTTTCCCCGCAGGGTGGACTTGCAATGTTTGCGAACGAGCGTGGCAATCGGCTGTCCCCGCGCGATGTCCGTCGAATCATCGACAGGCGATCAGCGGTGCCCACTCATCCGCATGCGCTTCGTCATAGTTTCGCGACTCATCTGCTCGATGGTGGCGCAGATCTCCGCGCGGTGCAGGAGATGCTCGGCCACACCGACGTGGCGACGACGCAGCGATACACCCATGTCAGTAAAGAGCGGCTTCGCGCCGTCTATACAGAAACTCATCCGAGGGCTTAGCGACATGAAGGAGAGTTCAGGGCGGGCGTCCGGTGACGAAGAGCTGATGGGTTGGTGGAATCGCTGGTTGACCCAACGCGACCCACGAGCGCGCGAGCGGTTGATCGTCCACTACTCGCCGCTCGTCAAGTTCGTCGCCGGTCGTGTCGGAGCAGGTCTGCCGAGCAGCGTTGACTCCGGTGATCTTGTCAGCGCAGGGGTGTTCGGGTTGATCGACGCCGTGGAGCGATTCGATTCCGACCGCGGGGTCAAGTTTGAGACGTTCGCAGTGCCTCGCATCCGCGGTGCCATCTTCGACGGTCTGCGCTCGCTCGACTGGGTTCCGAGGTCCGTACGCAGCCGGGCCCGCGAGGTCGAGACGGCGTTCCACGATTTGGAGATGCGCCTCGGGCGCAGCCCTGCAGAGGAGGAACTGTCCACCCACCTAGGGATCACGAGCACCGAGTTCCAACGCTGGTTGGCGGCAATCGCCTCGACCACTGTCGGGCCGCTCGACCGAGCCTTGGTCGCCGGGGCGGAGCCACGCTCGTTGCGCGGGGAGACCCCCGACAGCCCGTCAGGCGCGTTCGAGGAGGCCGAAGTTCGCAAAGCTGTGCGAGGCGAGGTCAGAAAGCTGCCCGAACGAGAGAAGCTCGTGTTGTCCTTGTATTACGACGAGGGTTTGACCCTTGCCGAGATCGGCGGAGTCCTCGGGGTGACAGAGAGTCGGGTCTCACAGATCCACACCAAGGCCGTGTTGCAGCTGCGGTCTCGCCTTTCAGCATCCGGGATGGCCTGACCCTCACGAGCTCTCGCCGATCTATCACGGCGTTTTCCTGTCGCGGTTCGACAACCGCCCCGGGCCCTCCCCGCAGGGCGCCTTGAATTGCGTGGCTGTGACGTGAGTCCGAGAGGTGTCGGTGATCTCGATGTTCCTGTTCTTGTTGGTCTTTCAGACGTGTTATCTGCCGCCGGTCGAAGCACCGATCGCCAAACCTTTCGTCGCCCCGGCGTGCGTCTATTGTCCGGGTCACCGAGGCGTCGAGTACGACCTCCTGCCGGGCACGGCGGTACGAGCGGCCGGATCGGGCATCGTGACGTTCGCCGGGGTCGTCGCAGGGACGCGCTACGTGGTGGTGCTCGATCGTGATGGCATCAGCGCGACCTACGGGTTCATCCGTAGCTCCACGGCTCGCCCCGGCGATCAGGTTCAAGTCGGTCAGGTGATTGCCGTCTCGGGCAACCTGCTCTACTTCGGGCTGCGCGACGGTGACGGCACGCCTCTCGATCCGACGCACCGGCTCGCCGTTGCGTCGCGTCGTGCCCGGCTCGTGCCGGTCGACGGATCGCCGCGGCGGGCCCCTGCTGTAACGAAACCATCCTGTACCAGCGTTGCGGGAACGGCGACGTCGCCCCGATAGCATCTCCGACGGTCCCGTACCGGTTCCACCGATTCAGATCAATCAAGTCATCTGTACCCCACCCACCCTGCGGTCGCTTCGGCGCCGGGTGGGGTGCCCGCTAACCGCAGGAGAGGAGTGGTTGACCATGGCTGTCGTGACGACGCGCCAAATGCTGGAAGCCGGAGTTCACTTCGGGCACCAAACCCGCCGCTGGAACCCGAAGATGAAGCGTTTCATCTTCGGTGAGCGCAACGGTATCTACATCATCGATCTCGAGCAGACCCTGGCCCGAGCCGAAGTCGCGTACAACTTCGTTCGTGAACTCTCGGCCAAGGGCGGCAACGTGTTGTTCATCGGCACCAAGAAGCAGGCCCAGGACCCGGTCCGCAGCTACGCCGAGAAGTGCGGCATGCCATACATCAATGAGCGCTGGTTGGGCGGAATGCTGACCAACTTCGAAACGATCTCCAAGCGCGTCAGCAAGATGCAGGAATACGAGCGGATGAAGGTGTCCGGCGAATTTGACGCGATGCCGAAGAAGGAAGCCCTTCTGCTGAGCCGCGAACTCGAGAAGCTTCAGAAGAACCTCGGCGGCATCCGCGGGATGCAGCAACGCCCCGATGCCGTGTTCATTCTCGACACCAAGAAAGAGCACATCGCCGTCACCGAGGCGAACAAGTTGAAGATCCCGATCATTGCCGTCGTGGACACCAACGTCGACCCCGACATCATCCAGTTCCCGATCCCTGGAAACGACGACGCGATCCGCGCGAATGCGTTGATGAGCCGAGTGATCGCCGAGGCGATCGAAGAAGGGCGCTACATCGCGTCGCGGCGTAACCCGCAGGCTGCGCCGAAGCGTTCGGTCGAAGAGGATGCCGAGTTCCTCGCCACCCAGGCCGACGCGCGCAATCAGGCGGCAGTTGCTCAGAGCGAGCGTGAAGCACGCCTCGTCGCTGCCAAGGCCGAACCGGCCGAAGCGAGCACGGATGACTCTGTTGACGTGGTCGAAGCCGTCGAAGCGGTCGAAGCCGTCGAAGTCGTCGAGGCAGTGGAGATCGCCGAAGTTGCCGAAGTCGCAGAAGTCGACACCGAAGAAACCAGCACGGAAGGCTGAACCATGTCAATTTCCGCCAAGGACATCTCGGCGCTGCGCCAGTCGACCGGCGCCGGCATGATGGATTGCAAGAAGGCTCTCGAGGAGACCAATGGCGACGTGGAAGCCGCGAAGCAATGGTTGCGTGAGAAGGGTCTGTCGGCTGCAGCCAAGCGCGACGACCGTGAGAGCGCCCAAGGCGTCGTGTCCCTGTTGATCGACAACGGTGTCGGCGGAGTCGTCAAGCTCAAGAGTGAGACCGACTTCGTTGCCAGTAGCGATCAGTTCAAGGCCGAGGCCGACTCGCTGGTCGCGCTCGTGGTTGCCAAGGACGAGGCAGCGGTGTCAGAACACGCGGCGATCATCGACGACCTCAAGATCGTCCTCAAGGAGAACATCAGCATCGGTGATGTCGTTCGTTTCGAGGCGGCCGACGGAAACGTGCTCGACTCCTACGTGCATCTCCAGGGCGGCCGCGGCGTGAACGCGGTGCTCATCGAGATGTCCGGGGCCACGACTCAGCTTGCGCACGACAACGCCGTTCACATCGCCTTCGCTCGACCCAAGTACCTGCGTCGTGACGACGTGCCAGAAGATGTCGTGGCTCGCGAACGTGCGACGCTCGAGACCATTTCGCGCAACGAGGGCAAACCCGAAGCTGCACTGCCCAAGATCATCGAAGGGCGTATCCAAGGGTTCTTCAAGGATGTGTGTCTGCTCGATCAGCCATACGCCAAGGACGACAAGGTCTCGATCAGCCAACTGATCGGCACGGCCGAGATCATCCGGTTCGCACAAGTCGAGATCGGCTGACCACGGTGGCCTCGCCCAGATGGAAGCGAATCGTCTTCAAACCATCGGGTGAGGCACTGGCCGGTCCAACCGGTTCGGGCCTCGACGGCGCCACGCTGGCACATACTGCGCTCGAGATCCTCGACATCCGTGAAAACCTGGGTGTCGACGTTGCAGTCGTCGTCGGTGGTGGCAACTTCTGGCGAGGTCGATCGGGTGCCATGACGGGCATGGATGCCACACAGTCCGATCACATCGGAATGCTCGGCACGGTGATGAACGCGTTGGCGTTGCAGGACGCGCTCGAGCGCGCCGGCCAGCCCACTCGAGTGCAGTCAGCGATCGAGATGCCTCGAATCGCCGAGCCGTACATTCGCCGCCGCGCGATGCGACATCTGGAAAAGGGCCGCGTCGTCATCTTCGCCGCCGGAACCGGCAATCCTTTTTTCACGACCGATACCGCCGCCGCGCTGCGCGCTGCTGAGATCGACGCAAACGCTCTGCTGAAGGGCACCCACTCGGGTGTCGACGGTGTGTACTCCGCCGATCCCAGGGTTGACCCGACAGCCACCAAGTTCGAACAGGTGAGCTACATGGATGTCATGACCAAGGATCTCAAAGTGATGGATGCGACTGCGATTGCGTTCTGCCGGGACAACAAGTTGCCGATCGTTGTCTTCGACATGTCGGCCCACGGAGCTTTGCGAGCGATCCTCGAGGGCCAGCGCGTCGGGACCATCATCAGCGACGAGATCGCTCCCTGACTTTTCTGTGACCTGCGCGCCTGACCTGGCATTCGCCGGATGCGCGCCAGGGGTGCCGGCACCTCTGTACCATTGAGACGTGATCGAAGAGACCCTCCTGGAAGCCATCGACAAGATGGACAAAGCCGTCGAGCACGTGCAGTCCCAGTTCACCACCGTTCGCACGGGCAGAGCGACGCCCGCGCTGGTCGAAAGAATCCACGTGGACTACTACGGGTCCAGTGTCCCGCTCCAGCAACTCGCAGGCTTTCAGGTGCCCGAGGCGCGCCAGTTGATCATCAAGCCGCATGACCGGGCCACTCTGGTCGCAATCGAGAAGGCGATCCGAGAGAGCGATCTCGGTGTGTCCCCTTCGAACGACGGTGTCGTAATCAGGATCAACATCCCGGCGCTGACCGAACAGCGCCGCAAGGAATACGTGAAGATCGTCAAGACGCTGGCCGAAGACGGCCGGATCGCCGTTCGTAATCTGCGTCGAGATGCCCGCAAACATCTCGAGGCTGCCGAGAAGGCGGGAGCCATCAGCGCCGACGAGTTGGAACGTGCTGAAAAGGAGATGGAGAAGATCACTCACGATCACGTGGAACTGATCGAAAAGGCTTTCCACCGCAAGGAGCAGGAACTGCTCGAGGTATGAGGTGCTACGTTCAGGCGGCTTCGTGCGTGCGGTGAACCTTCCACCACCCGTCGGCTCGAAAGGAGTCTGGCAATGACAGATGACCAATGGCGGAGCAGGCGACGCCGTGAGGAAGAGGACTTCGGCCCGCCGTTGTTCGGAGACGAGTCCGACTCGACCGAGCGCGGCGATCTCTCCTTCGACGACAACACCGGACCGCTGCCGCATTGGACAGCGCCGGCGACAGGAGATCTGCCGCGCGTCGTCGGAACCGATGCTGATGATGGCAGTGATTTGGACGTGTGGTCCAGCTTCTCCGGCCAGGCGCCGGTCTGGAGCGATGACGGATCCCCTGATCCGTCATCGGGATATGAAGACGTGTCCGAGAGCGTTCGCCGCGGGCGGATGGGAGACACCACGGGCAGCAACACGGGCGGGCACGATGTGTTTTTCGAAGACCGCGATCCAAGTGGTGCTGTGTCTGGTCCTGTCCGCCGAGAGCCCGGTCGGATCACCATCGGCACAGACCCCACCGACGAGGGGATGGGTCGTCCGGGTCCGAAGGGTCGCTCCCGCGGATCACGCGAGGCTCAGGCTGCAGCCAGTCGAGGTGGGCGCCCGAGTGGAGCGGTCAGGACGACACCCGGTGCACCGTCAGGCGGCGTCGGTGGGCGTGACATGCCGACTGCGATCGCCGTGGGCGCTGTACTGGCCGCTGCTTTCGTCGCAGCGATCAAGTTCGGTCCATTGGTAACACTCATCGTCGTGGTCGCCGTCATCACCCTCGCTGCATTCGAATTCTTCGAGAAGGTCACCGAGAAGGGCTATCAGCCAGCCAGTGTCGTCGGAATCGTCGCCTGTTTTGTCGCACCGATCGCCGCCTACAACTACGGTGACGGGGCTGTGCCGTTGGTCGTCATGTTGGCTTTCGGCGCCGGCTGCGTCAGCTTCATCTGTGCGCCGAACCTCAACTCGAGCCCGATGCCGAACATGGCGATCACGACCCTCGGGATCACCTGGATCGGGCTCGCCGGCGCATACGGCGGGCTCATGCTCGGCAGCGAGAGTGCCGGGGTGTGGCCGGTGCACAGTGGGACCGACACGCTCTTGATCCTTGCTATTGGTGTCGTCGTCAACGACATCGGTGCGCTGTTCGTTGGTTCCGCAGTGGGAAAGACGCCGCTGCGTGGATGGATCAGTCCGAACAAGTCGGTCGAGGGTTTCATCGGGGGAGCCGTGCTCACCATCGTTGCGATGATCGTGATCAACATCCTCGGCAAGTCGGCCACCTGGAACGGCACGAACCTCATCCTGCTCGGCATCACCATTGCGATTACCGCACCTCTCGGCGACCTCGCCGAAAGCATGTTCAAGCGCAACCTGGACATCAAGGACTTCGGAAGCATCGTCAAGGGACACGGCGGAGTACTCGATCGGTTCGACGGGTTCCTCTTCACCCTTCCAGCCGTCTATTACCTCACGCTCGTGCTCGAGCCATGGCAGCAGGCCCTTCCGGCGTTCGTCAAGTGAAGCTCGCCCCGCGCCGGTGATCCGACCATCGCGCCGACTGTTCGACCGAGTTCGCTGACAGACTGTTGGGATGAGCACGGTTCGGATTGCCATCGCCGGTTCCACCGGTTCGATCGGCACGCAGACCCTCGAGGTCGTACGCGCTGAACCTGGTCGCTATGAGATCGTCGGCCTCGGCGTCGGATCGTCCATCGAAACCGTGATCGCGCAGGCGAACGAGTTTCGCCCGAAGGTCGTCGTCGTGGCCGATCCCGAGGCGCGGGCGGTGGTCGCAGCCGAACTGCCGTTCGCCGATGTCGTCGAGGACCTGTCAACGCTTGCCGATGTCGCCGATGTCGTGATCAATGCAGTAGTCGGGTTCGCCGGCCTGCCAGTCACGGTTGCCACACTCCGTGCGGGTAAGCGACTCGCGCTCGCCAACAAGGAGAGCTTGATCGCTGCCGGGCCGGTCGTTCAACCACTTCGTCGGACACCGGGTGCGGAGCTGATCCCAGTCGATTCCGAGCACTGCGCGATCCATCAGTGTCTGCGCAGTTCGGCTCATCCGGACAACGAGGTCGCCCGAATCGTGCTCACTGCGAGCGGCGGGCCGTTCCGGGGACGCACCCTTGCGGACCTTGCAGAGGTCGGCGTTGGTGAGGCGTTGGACCATCCGACCTGGAAGATGGGCCCGAAGATCACGATCGACTCGTCCACATTGATGAACAAGGGGCTCGAGGTCATCGAAGCCCATGAGTTGTTCGGGGTGCCGTACGATCAGATCGAAGTCGTGGTCCATCCGCAATCAGTGATCCACTCGATGGTTGAATTCTCAGATGGGGCGACGCTGGCGCAGTTGAGCATGCCCGACATGCGGCTGCCCATTGCCTACGCGGTTGCCTATCCATCGCGCAGCCGGGCGCCGTTCGGACGGATCGAGTGGTCCCACCTCACCCGGCTCGACTTCGAGACGCCGGACCTCGTCACGTTCCGCTGCCTGTCGCTTGCCTACGACGCCGGTCGCACCGGTGGCACCGCACCAGCGTGGCTCAGCGCCGCCAACGAGGAAGCCGTCGAGGCGTTCCTCGACGGGCGGATCCGCTGGACTCGAATTGCCGAGGTCTGCGAAGCAGTGCTTCAGCAGCACCACGAGACGGCCGATGTTTCATCGATGTCCGTCGACGACATCATCACCGCCGACCAGACGGCTCGGCGCGCAGCCCATGAGGAGCTCAACCGGTGACGAACACCTACGAAAGAATTCGCGGCGAGGTCGTGGCCGGCGGTGCGCTCGGCGAAGAGGATCAACCAGCCGGCGGGCGCCGCGCTGTGATCGGCCTGACGATCATTGCGGTGGCGTTGGCTGCTCTTGCATTCGCCAACATCTGGTCGTTCGTGTTCGTCGTCGGTCTGCTCATCTCGATCTTCCTCCACGAGGTCGGCCACTTCGTCACGGCGCGACGATCAGGCATGAAGGTCACTCAGTTCTTCATGGGCATGGGCCCGAAGATCTGGAGCCGTCGGCGTGGTGAGATCGAGTACGGCGTTCGCGCCTTCCCGGTGGGCGCGTTCGTCCGGATCATTGGAATGAACAATCTCGACGAGACCGCCCCCGAGGATGAGCCGCGGGCCTACCGGAACAAGCCCTACCCATCGAAGATGTTGACGATCACGGCCGGGTCGGTCATGCACCCTATAGAAGGACCGCCGTTGGCTTTCACCAGCCCAAGCGGTGTTGAAACCGCCTGAGCTAAGGCTTCTCTATTTAGTAGCGAC
>JANOEM010000394.1:0-10189 GCA_031413195.1 Actinomycetes bacterium | reverse complement strand
ACCACCCTCTTCGCCTGTCACCCGCATGATCCGCTCGCTGCAGGTGACTGTCGGCGTCGAGCGGAACCCGGTGCCGTACCACTGCTCGATGGCTCCGGACATGTCGAAGAGGGTTCGGTTCCGGGAACGTGTCGCCGCGAGGTCCAGCGTTCCCCATCCCAGCGGCCGATGATCCGCACAGATGAAATCCGGGTCCAAGAGCGCCATGAACTCGTCCAGTCGCCGTTGGACCACCAGTTCACTTGTCCTGGCGCGAAATGCACGGGGATCGAATCGCACGCGTCCGACAGCATCAGTTGCTGAGTCGAGTTCGCGGAAGCGTGCCATGGCCACGTCGAGATCGTGCTCGGCGAACAGTTCGATCGTGGCCATCTGTCCGTTGCGGTAGCCGTTGACTGCAACCCAGGGTGATTGCCAGAACTCGCCCGATGCTCCGCCGACCCACAGGTTCCCTCGATTCACGCAGGCCCGCGGTGTGAGCGCGTCGAACACACCGATGGTCGCCACGGCGCGCAGGGAGATGTCGGCCGTGCCGGTGCGCATGAGATCGAGCCACTCGGTCTTGTTCCTCGCCGGGTAACCGAGAGGTCGGTGGTCGATCAGCCGGAAGTCGTCGGAGACAAGTGGATCGAACGTGGCGAAGTCGTAGTTGCGGTGAGCGGTGGTCGTTCGTCGCATCGCTTCGGTTGGTGCCGCGCCATCGAGCGTCCATTCTGTCGCGGCATCCTCCAACAGGTTCACTGCCGTACCCAGTTCGGGGTAGTCGAAGCGGTCGATTCGCTGGAGTCGGCCGTCGACGTCGACCTGTTCAATCGACCATTGCGCACCGTCGACCAGGATCAAGGCGTGGCGCTGGCCGCGAACAGCGACGACCTCACGCTCGGATCCGCCGAACCCCAGGTCTCCTACCCGAACCCGGCCCATCCGCACATCGTCGAGTGTGACGGCGCGCCGATCTGCTCCGACGCCGTGGGCGGTGAAGTCATCGGCGAGGGAATCGAGGATCCGGTGCCGGTCGTCGATCCGTGTCAGCCAGTTCAGCCATCCGCTCGTCTCGACCGCCAAGTTGGCGGGGATCGATGTTCGTGAGGCGGCGTCGAACTCGTGGGCACGCTCGAGCGCGGCGTCGAGGTCGTCGATCGAGAAGATCTCGACGGCAGTGACGAGCAGCGTTGCGGGATCGATCCGATTGACGTAAATCCCTTCGCTCATCTGCTCCGCCCCGGACCCGTCGGTGACAGTGATTCGCGACTCGAAGCAGCCACTGCTGAGCGTGAGTCGGTGGATCCGGGTGGTCGACTGCTCGACCCGCCCACCTCCGGCAGGACTGCCGGGGTCGGAGACGGCAGTGAGCGAACGCACAGCAGCAGCGAGCGCTTCCGACCCAATCACTATGCCCCAGCCGATGAGCCGATGATCGACGAACCGCACATTCGGTGAGATCGCGACCATCGCCGCGTCGATGTCTCCCGACGACACCGCAGCGTCGTATTTGTCGATCTGTTCGCGCAAGCGAATGGAGAGCCCCTGCGATGCGTTCGTCGTCGAGTCGAGTTCGTGGAAGCGGGCCATCGCCGCGTCGTGTTGGTCCTCGGAGAACAGTTCGAACAGCGTCACCCGGCCGTCACGGCAAGCGAACACCAGCAGGCCCGGGATGCGATCCCAGGTCGCGCCCGACGACACAGCGATGACCAAGACGTCGGCGACCACGACGTTGTCGGACTGCGCGTAGATGTGCCGGGTGAGCGGAGCTTCCGGGCCGTCGACGAGCGAGGGTGAATCGATGAGTTGTCCGTCGATGAAGTCCCGGCGTCCGATCGACCCGAAGCCCAGGGTGCGATGATCGACCATCTCGAAGTCGTCTGCCAAGAGCGTTTCGAGGCCCTCGCCGTTCACGCTGCGTTGGCACCGCCCGAACGCGTACCATCCGTGAATGACGGGTGAGATCGGGCCGTCGGTGGTGGCGATCCAGCGGTCGTCGTAGAAATTCGCTGCATCGACGACATCGTTCGCCACGAACTGGCGAAGGCCCACCAAGCGACCCGCCTGATCAACCTCTTCGATCGACCATCGGCTCGGACCGCCGTCCGGCGTCAGGAAGATCATGGCGAGGCGATCACCGCTGGTCGACATGACTCGCCGCCCGACGATCCCGTAGCCGAGGTCCTGAGGTATCACGGTACCGATGCGCAGGTCAGCGAGGCCGACGACCGTGCCGTCGGGCAGTTCTGCCCGGAAGTCGTCGGCGAACTGGTCGAGGAAGCGGTCGAGATGCCCAACCCGGGCGAATGCGTTGGCCAGGCCACCGGCGAACACCGCTCGATTGGGCGGGGGCATCGTCGAGATCGAATCGGTGATCAGTGCGTCGGCGGTCGCGAGGGCGTCGGCAAGCTGCAGCGGATCGTACTGATCGAGCGACGTCGTCAGTCCCGTCGCAGGATCGATCGCCTGGACGACGATTGACGGATCCTCGACGAACACCCCGTCCGTGTCGATCAGTTGGACCGTGCGGGAGAAACAGACCACGGCGGCCGTCGAGCGATGTTGGCGGACCTCGAACGTCAGCAGGTCGCCTGCGGCCGCGAACAGCGACACGAGGCGGTGCCGCGCCTCGTCGGCGCCGAGTTCTCCCCACCCGAGCGCACGATGATCGACCGTTCGGGCGTCGGGATGCATCAGCGCCAACACGCCGATGTCCCGCGCGTTTATCAGTTGCGTGCCGAGCGCCATCAGGGCGCCGCTCGCATCCTCCGCTGCGTCGAGCGGCGTGCACGTCGCAAGATACATCGAGTCGAGTTCTTCAAGAGCTACTCGCAGGTCGGCGACGTCGAAGAGCACTCTGCGCCGCATCACGCCGTGGGGTTCCCAGTGGGTGACGCTGAGCGAACGCATGTCACCGCTGAGGGTCCGGGTGGCCACGCTGAACATCTCGTCGTGCAACGCCAGCAGGTCCCCGCGCGTGGCGACGGTGGTCACTTCAACAGTCATCTGCGGGGCACCGTCGGCGTTCCACCCTGCCCGCAGTTCGTCAAGTCCGGCGTATTCGCCGCCGACGAGTAGTCGCCGATCGCTGAGTGTCGTGTCGTCGTCGGCACGCAGCAGAGACTCCGCCTGCCGACCTTGAGCGATGAGACCGTCCATTTCGCGAGTCCAGCGATCGGCGGCGTTCCAGGGTTCGTGGTCGGGCTCGTAGGCGCCGCCATCGAGAACCCCGAGCGCAGCGTGGCTCTCCGCCGACTGACCCGCCTCGGTTGGTGCTCTGGTCGCGGATGCGTGTGCCGACTTCGGGAGCGTGACCTGGATCGTGGCGCCCTTCTGCGTGAACAGCTCGCGTGCAGAGGCCGCTGCTCTTTGAGCACCGTCGTGGTCGCCGTGGGCTGCGCGGACTTGGGCGAGAGTGGCCAGTGCGCTTGCGTGATCAAAGATGATGTCGGTATCGGCGGCAAGAAGGACGGCCTCGTCAGCCAAGCGCAAAGCGCCCGTTGTGTCGCCTCGGGCGGACAGGATCTCGGCTTGTGCGGAGCGGGCGGCGATCGCGGTTTGGAGGTTCTGGCCTGCCAGGGAGTCGCTGTCGGCAGCGAGTTCGTCGGCTCGTCGAGGCGACCCTGCTGGAGCAGTGACCGGGCGAGGTATGCCGCCGCTTGTCCGGCATCGGCGCCGATGCCGAGTTGCCCAAGACCACCGAAGGCATCTCGCAGGTACGGTTCGGCGGCCACTGCGTCACCGGCGAGCAGCTCTACGATGCCCGCGTACAGGCTGGTTTCGAGCAGACCGTGGCGGAGGCCGAGTTCCTCGCCCGTGACTCGGGCGCCGTCGAGCAGCGAACGAGACGTGTCGAACCGGCCGCGCAGCGCCTCAAGTACCGCCTGGCAGCGCATCGAGGTGGCCTCCACCGCCGGCGAATCGGCGGTGATCCGCGACAGGCGAACCACATCGAGACACCTGCCGCCAGCGCGCGCGACGGGGCTCGGGCCCCACAGCGCAGCGACGGGTGCGGCACTCAGCACTGCGGTGATCCGTCGGCGATCGTCAGCGTCACGAGCCGCGGTCAGGGCGAGGTCGAGCTCTGTTTCGCACGCCCCGACCCGTCCGAGTCGAGCGAGCGCGCCGGCGCGAACGATGCGCGCCTTTGCGAGCCCCGCCGAATCGCCGAGCGGGCCGAGGGCGTGAGCGGCCGAGTCGGCCTCGTCGGCAGCCCGCTGCAGGCCGGCCGGATCAGTGAGCACCGCCAACTGGGCCTCGAAGCAGGTAGCCCAGGCATCGAGCCGTGCGTCGCCGTGCGCCGTTCCGCTCAACCGCTTCACCAGCGCCCGACCGTTGGCCAGGTCTCCCGATGACAGTGACGCCTCACACGCCAGGATGAGGAGGTCGGCGAGGGGAGCGGCCTCGTCGGCGAGACACTCGATGGCGCGTCGGCTGAGGCCGGCGGCGGCGGCGGCGGCGAGATCATCGCGTTCCAGGGCTCGCTCGGCTGCGACTCCGAGCAGGTCGGCTGCCTTGCGCCCCGCAGCGACCATCACGTCGTCAATGTCCCCGAGCTGTCGCCGGTAGAGATATGCCTGCTCGAAGTGGAAGGCGATCGTCACGTCGAACTCGCCGACGAGACCGGCGGCGGTCTGCTCCATCCAGTCGCCTACCCGGAGATGGAGGTCGGCCCGAGCACCCTTCAGCAGACGGCGGTAGACGGCGTCGCGAATGAGCACGTGGTGGAAACGGATAATCGGCTCGTTGCCCCAGTAGGCACCCGTCGGCTCGATCTGCTCCTTGCGGCGGAGCCGTTCGATCGTCGCGTCGAGACCGACGCGATCGGCCTCGGTCATCAGCACGGCCAACGCGCCGCGGGGAAACTCGGGCCCGACGACCGACGCCAACTCGAGCACGCGTCGCTCCGGGATCGGGAGGCGTTCGACACGGGTGGCGAGCAAGGACTGGATCGTCGGCGGTACCTCGACCGCATCGAGATCGACGGCCAACTCCCACCGTTCGCCGTTGCGCGTGACCACGCCATCGTCCACGAGCATCCGCACGAGCTCACGCACGAAGAGCGGATTGCCGTCGGTGCTCGACGGCAGCTTGTCGATCAGCGCCCTCGGCAGCCCGGACCCGCCGAGCAATTCGGTGGCGAGCTGCTCGGTCGCCTGCGCGTCGAGCCCTTCGAGCGAGATCGCGAGCGTCACGCATCGACCGGATTCGGTCATCGCCGGCCGGATCTCGCGCAGCTCGGGGCGAGCGAGCGCAACGATCAGGATCGGGGCAGCTCGCACCCACTCGGCCAGATGATCGAGCAGGTCGAGCAGCAACGGCTCTGCCCACTGGATGTCGTCGATCAGCACGACCAGCGGTCGTCGACCGGCGAGGATCTCGAGCAGTCGACGGATTCCGAAGAACGCGTCCTCGGTCGATCGGGGGAACGCGGTCCCTACGAACCCTCCGAGCAGGTCGACGACTCGAGCTGCGTCGTGCACTCGCGACACCAATGCCTCGAGCGCCGCTGTGATCTGCTCGGGCGTGTCACCGTCGTCGATGCAGGCGACGTGCTGCAGCAGGTCGACGATCGGAGCGAACGTGGCGGTACCCGCCCGCTCACAATGGAGGTCGAACACATCGGCCTCATCGCTCACGGCAGCCCCGAGTTCGCGTGCCAAACGGGTCTTTCCCACACCCGGTGACCCGACCACCGATGCCATGCGTGCCTCGTTCGCGCTGACCGCTTCGTCGAAGAGTGCCCGTAGCGCTTTCAACTCGAAGTCGCGTCCGATGAACGGCGTCGTCGTGTCTGGTTGGTCGTGGACGCCCGTTACGCGTCCGAACACGAGCTGGAACGACTTCACGCCTGCGCGCTTGCCCTTCACCGACAAGTCCCCGAGCGGCTCGTACGCGAAGTGCGAACGCGTGAGTCGCCACGTGTCCTCGCCCACCAGCACGGCACCCGGCTCGCATTCCGCTTCGAGGCGGGCCGCTGTGTTCAACACGTCGCCGACCAGATCCGCGTCACCGTCGTCGAACACGACCTCGCCGGTGTTGACACCGACACGCAATCCCACGTCGACCCCGTAACGGCCGGCGATTTGCTCGCCGATGCTGATGAACTCGCGTTGCAGTTCTTCGCCCGCCGCGACTGCCCGTTCGGCATCGTCCTCGGCGACGTCGGGAACACCGAACAACGCCATCACCCCGTCGCCGATGAACTTTGCGACCGTGCCGCGATGACCCTCGATCACCGCCTTGGCCATCGCGTGGTAGCGACTCATCGCATCGCGGGCCGACTCCGCATCGACGCGCTCGGTGAACGCTGTGGAGCCCACCAAGTCGCAGAACAGCACCGTGACCGTCTTGCGGACGGCACCTACCTCGCCCGCCGCAGAGTCGACGACCGTGGGAGCCTTCGTCGTCGTCGTCGATTCGGCAACCGCGGTTCCGCATCCGTCGCAGAATCGGGCGTCCAGGTTCAGCTCGCGTGAGCAGGTGGCACACGCCAGAAACAAACCCACACCGCAAGCGTCACAGAAGCGTGAATCCGCTCGGTTCTCTCGCCCACATTCACGACACCGCAACGCTTCCCCCTTTCGTCTCGCTGATTCTCGCCGCTTCTCGATGAGATGTGCACGACGTACTGCTACGAAAAGTGCAAGGCGACCGTCTGAACGAGAATCTTTCCATCGCGGATCACGAAGGTGTCGGTTCCGAACGGGATGCCGTCGGCCTTCCATGTGATGAATGCGACCTCCCCTTCGACGTGCACTCCCGTCCTCTCGACGCCTGAGAGCACCGAGGGTGCCTCGAACACCGCTCGAATCGCCTCCGCACCCTTGACCACTCCCCCGATGTTGGTGATCAACACGGAGTCGTCGGTGTAATCGGTCATCGTCTCATCGACGTCGTGCGCCGCCAACGCGATCGCATGATGTTCGAGAACCTTCTGGGTCTGTTCAGTTGACATCTCTGCCCCCTTCGTCGCAATGGACCGCATGCTACGCCTCGCCGAAGAGCACAATTCGCGTTCCCTCGGACGCTCCATGAGTTCGTATAGGCGCATCGTGGTGTAAGACCTGAGGGATGAGCGACGCGCCGGAGATCAATCGCGAGGTGAGCACGTTCTGCCGGGTGTGCGAGCCGGCGTGTGGCCTAGTCGCCACGGTCGATGACGGGCAGATCGTGCACATACGCGCCGACGACGACCATCCGGTGAGCAAGGGTTTTGCCTGCACGAAAGGAATTGCCGTCCTCGACATCCATCGGGACCCCGATCGCCTCAACCACCCCCAACGCCGCGTCGCTGACCGCTGGGAGCGGGCGACGTGGGGCGACGCGATCAGCGGGGTCGCCTCGGACTTGCAAGCGGTGATCGAGCGTCACGGCCCACAGGCCGTCGCCGCGTACGTCGGGAACCCGAGCGCTTTCAACACCCTTGCCGGACCGGCGAGTGGATCGTTCTTCGCTCAGCTGGGCATGTCGCGCTACTTCTCGTCGGGCACGCAGGACTGTGCCAACAAGTTCGCCGGGAGCGAAGCGGTGTTCGGCTCGTCGACGATCCATCCGATCCCCGACCTCGCGAACACCGATGCCCTGCTCGTGCTCGGCGCGAACCCCCGCGTGTCCAAAGGGAGCTTCATCAGCATCTCGAACATGTACCGCGAGATGATGCAGGCGGCGGCCCGCGGTGCGACGATCTGGTTCGTCAACCCGCGACGCACGGAATCGGCGGGGGAACGCACGGGCGAGACGTTGCAGATCATCCCCGGAACCGACGTGTTCCTGCTCGCCGCGCTGATTCACGAGATCGATGCCGGTCCCGGCTTCGATCGCTGCGTCGACGCACATGGCAAGCACATCGACGCGTTGCGCGCGTTCGTCGCCGGGTACTCGGCCGATACGGTCGCTCCGATCGTCGGGATCGACGCGGCGACCATCCGCTCCGTTGCGACGACCTTCGCCACGGTTCCGCGGGCGGCGGTCCACATGTCGACGGGCGTCAACATGGGGCGTCACGGAACGCTCGCCTACTGGCTCGTCCACATGCTGAGCTTCGTCACCGGCAACCTCGACCGCGAGGGCGGCAACGTGTTGAGCGTCGGGTTCTACGCCAGTGCAAAGGCCGGGCGACGTGAGTACTCCGCAGGGTTCGTCGATGGTGAGTTCGGGCAGGTGCGCCGCGGATCGCTGCCCGGCAACCTGCTCGCCGACCACATCCTCGACGCCGAGTCCCCGGTGAAGGCGCTGATCGTGCTGGCGGGCAATCCGCTCTTGACGATCGGCGGCGAGGAGCGGCTCCGCGAGGCATTCGAATCGCTCGAGCTGATCGTTTGCATCGACCTCTACCGCAATGCCACCGGTGATCTCGCACATTGGTTGTTGCCGTCGACCGACATGTTCGAGCGTGCGGACATCAACATCACGGGCCTCGGGCTGCAGTCCGAGCCATGGATCCAGTGGACCGACGCGGTCGTCGAACCTCACGCCGAGCGGCGCGAGGAGTGGCGGATCTTCGCCGCGCTCGCCCAGGAGATGGGACTGCGCAACCCGCTCGACGCCGACGATCCCGAGACTGAGGTCTGGGCGCGCACAGACCACATGCTCGCTGGACGCGGGCTCTCGCTTGACGAGGTGCGGGCGGCGCCGAAGGGGACCGTCATCTTCGAAGACGGTCTCGCGGCGGGCGAGTTCTACGAGCGCCACCTCCAACACACGGACGGGTTGGTCGACTGTTGTCCGGACGCCTTCGGTCCGGCGATCACCGCCCTTGCGGACGAGGCCGTCGCAGCAACCGACGCGGCAGCGAGTGGTGGGCTTCGACTCGTCAGCCGTCGCGACACGCGAATGCACAATTCGTGGTTCTCGAACGTCGAAAGCCTCAAGCGTGGCACGCGCTCGAACAATCCGTTGGACGTCAACGTCGACGATGCCATCCGCCTCGGTGTCGCCGATGGTGACCGCGTCGTCGTGCGCAGCGATTGGGGCGAGATCGAGGCGACGGTGCGCCTCGACGATGCCCTGCGTCCCGGGGTCGTGTCGATCGAACATGGTTGGGGTCGACAGTCGGGGATGCGACTGGCCAGCGACAAGCCGGGTGTCAACGTCAACCGACTCCTCCCGTCCGGGCCTGGCTCGTTCGACCCGCTGTCGAACCAGGCGTGGATGACCGGCATCCCCGTCACGATCAGCGTCATCTGAGCGCCGCCGCTGGGGTTTCAGAGGTTGAGGTGGAGACGCAGCGCGTTGACCAGGTCATCCATGAGGCGGCTCAGATGCCGAGGACGGCTCGAAGGCCTTCGTCGAGGTCGTCAATCAATATGTCGGGCAGCCTGCCGGCATGTTTTCCGAGGAGCGACCGGTCGATCAACTCGAGCCCGAGCGGAACAGCGACTGAGTCTTTCGGCAGCCCGCTTGCCTTGGCGGGAAGCAACACGTTCCCGGCGATGCCCGCTCGACCAACATTCGAAGTGATTGGCACGACGTGGGTCTGCCAGACATCCACACTGAGCACATCGTCGGAGGACACCACCACACACGGTCGGCGTTTGTCGAGGCCGATCCAGTACACCCCGCCCCTCGCTACCACGGCGCGGAACGCTCCATCCGCTCCAGCGCTGCCAACGACTCCGCCGCTGTTGGAGGTTCGGCGTTCGCAAGCTCGGCGTCAGCCAGCAGTTGCTGGGCGAAACCCAGCGCGGAGTGGGTAGCGGCGTGATGCCGGAGCTGATCGGCAACCCAAGTAGAGAACGGGACACCGAGCCCGTCAATGATCGGCACCACGTCCTCCGGAACACTGATCGTCTTGTTCGGCATGTACGCATCATACATACATACCTACCTAGCGGGCCCGGTCCTCTGCATGGATGCTTTGGCTTCGGCCGCAGCCAGGCGGGAGCTCGCATCGTCAGCACTGACGGCGGAGCCCGATCGGTTACGCCGGTCGCGGTCTCAGAAGGCGAACGACCAGCGAATTCGTACGCGGCTTCGTGATCTCGGTGGTGGATCTCGGGGGGTCGTCTCAGCTGACGGTCCTCAACCGGACATTTCCGGTCGGCCCGAAGCGAGATCATTCCGATCGAGTTCGATCGGTGACTTCCCAGCACCGTTGACCTGGTGGCCGCTGTCGGTAGTCTCATTCGGTCAAGTCTGGTCGAGGTTGTCAGCGTGGAATCGGGGGGTTCTGATGGACAAGGAGACGTGGGTGACTGAGGTCGCC
>JANOEM010000393.1:0-4608 GCA_031413195.1 Actinomycetes bacterium | reverse complement strand
TCAGCCGATCGCGATCGGGTTCACCGGCGAACCCGTGGCACCCGTGACCAGCAGCCCTCCGACCGCCAGTAAGACGTCGTAGCAGCGATCGGCGGCGAGGTCGGCGAGCCACAGATGCTCGATGAGCGTGACGCCTCGTTGTTGGAGCAGTTCGATGTGCACTCCGAGGAACTTGTTCTGGTCGAACGGGATCGGCTCGATCGCTGAGTTGTCGCTGCCGACCACGCTGATCCCGTGATCGCTGATGAAGCGGACACTGTCGAAACCGAGGCCGGCCTGCAGCCAACTCTGATCCGGCGGCAGATGCTGGTTGCGATGTTCGATCCAGCCGGTGCGCACCAGCAGGATGTCGCCGGGTTCCAACGTCGTTCCCTGGGCCTCACGGCACGCCTCGAGCAAGGCCGAATCGATCACCTGGCCCGGCGCAAGACCCGCGTTGTCATTGGTGGCATTGACGTAACCGACGACATCGAGCAGCTTGGCCGGGCCCGCGAAACTTCCGGTGTGTTCGATACCGCACTTCGACGCTCCACCGCGCGGGGTGAACGAGTCGGCCGGATACCCGTTGTAGATCTGCGACGCCGACGTGACGTGCGACAGCGCGTCCATGTGGGTGCCGATGTGGCTCGGCATGACCAACACATCCTCGTTCGCACCGACCCCTTCGCCGATCTCGAAGAAGGGCGGCACCCGCCCGATATCGGCAAGGCTCGACAGTGTGTAGCGCTCCGGGGCGGGGCGATCGTGCACGGCCGGCACAGTCGCTTGACTGAGCTGAATCGACAGCGAGTAGACCTTGCCCGTCACTCGTCGAAGGGCTGCGGCCTTGACCGCTTCCGGCGTGATCAGGTTGAGCGCGCCACGTTGATCGTCGTCGCCCCAACGGCCCCAGTTGTTCGCCGGTTCGCTCGCTCTATCGCTCGCCATATCGTCGTCTCCGTTCGCAGCAATCGTGTGGTTTGCCGTAGCCCGTGGCTTTCGTATCACGTCGGAGGACTCGTGTCTCCTACCCGGCGGCTGCTACGAAAGGCGACATGACGACAGCACCGCTCCCCGCACACCCGACCACCCCGACCGGTGGCCTCGAAGGACTCGCGTTCTTGGTCACCGGGGGCGGCACAGGCATCGGCCGCGCATGTGCGGAGCGCCTCGCTGCCGACGGCGCGGCAGTCACGATCTGCGGCCGGACAGAGGCATCGTTGGCAGACGCAGCGGCTCGGATCGATGCGGCGGCGCAGGCAACGGGCCACGGAGGCAGCGTGCAGTTCCTTGCCGGCGACGTGACCGACGAAGATGACGTCCAACGAATCGTGGCCACATCGCTCGTGCCGACAGGCGCGTTGAACGGATGCGTTGCGAACGCTGGTGGCTCTCGCGGCCTCGGTCCGTATCACCTGACCGACACCAAGGCCTTCATCGAGACCCTCCACCTCAACGTCGTCGGCACGATGTTGTGCCTGAAGCACACGATCCCGCACATGGTGGCTGCCGGCGGAGGATCCTTCGTCGGGATGTCATCGATCGCCGGTTACGTCACGCACCCTCATTTCGGCGCCTACACCGTGTCGAAGGCCGGGATCGAACAGATGATGCGCAATGCAGCCGACGAGTACGGCCCGGTGGGCGTGCGGTGCAATGCAATCCGTCCTGGGTTCATCGCGACCGAGATCATGGACGGGATCCCACGAGACAGCCCGACCTACCACAGCTACATCGACAACACCCCCATGGGCGACATCGGCCAACCCGACGATGTCGCCGCGCTCGCCCGATTCCTGGTCGGGGCCGACGCACGGTGGATCACGGGTGTGTCGATCGCGGTCGACGGCGGTAACGGGTTGCGACGCGGACCCGACTACGGCCCGTTCCTCGAGCCCTTCCTGGGCGCCGACGTGATGCTCGCCAAGAAACCGTTCCAGGCCTGACCCACCGTCTCGTGTTCAGCCGTGCGCACCACCGTCGATGCGCACAGAGGTGGCGGTGATGTATCGGCCGTCGTCGCTGGCCAACATCGCGATCACCCCGGCGACATCTGCCGGAGCGCCCATCCCATTGCCGATGATCGGCATCATCTTGTTGAACAGCGACCAGTCGCTGTCCTTGGGCAACATGCCCGGTGTCGTCTCGGTGATGCCGCTCGTGATTCCACCTGGAGCGACGGCCACTGCACGCAGGCCTTGTTTGGCGTACTCGACTGCCAGCGTGTGGGTGAAGGCATCGACACCACCTTTGCTCGCCGCATAGGCCGCCATGTACGGGTGCGCGAAAGAGGCCGATGTCGAACTGAAGTTGACGACCACGCCGCGACCCGAATCGAGCAGTGCAGGCAGGGCCGCACGGGTCATCAAGAACGTGCCCGTGAGATTGATCGTGATCACCTGGTTCCACAGATCGAGCGTGCACTCGTGGGTGTGCGCGGCACGCAGGATCCCCGCCGCGTTGACCAGTACCTCGAGCCCACCGAACCGGCCGACGACTTCTTCGGTGTGTGCGCCGATCGCGGCTTCGTCGGAGATGTCGACTACGCCGATCCCCAGTCGATCCGCGAGTCCGAGTTCGGTTGCTGCAGCCATGGTCGCAGCAAGCCCGTCCGCATTCACGTCGATCGCATGGACGCGGCCGCCCTCGGTCAACAGGCGCAGCACAGTGCCCTGGCCAATACCTGATCCACCACCGGTCACGATGATGCGACGGCCCACAAATCTGTCCACCAAGAATCCCCTGACGTCGAACGCCCCGGCACCGTAGCGCCACAGCCGATCGCCGTGTCGGGTCGCGGAGTAAAGTGCTGTTGAGCAGGGGCGACGTGCCGAGAGCTGCGCTCCTCGGTTTACCGGGGGCAGGGCAGACGATCTGCAGATGGGTTGCGGCTACACGGCGCAAGTCCCCCCAGTTCGCCAGGAGGCGTCATGCAGTCACTCACCAGGTCCCAACCAAGCTCGAGGTGGCCACGAGCAGCGCACGTTCTCGCGGTACTCGCCGCCGCATCCCTCGCCCTCGTGGGCTGTTCGTCGTCTGACGAGTCGTCAGTCGAGTCAACGGGGCCTTCGGCCGCGTTTGCCGATTCCCTGATCGTGTTCCAGAGTGACGGCCGTGTTCGCACGATTCTGCCTGACGGCACAACTTCGAGCGTCGTCACATCAGAAACTCCCGACGGTCAGGAGCATCCGGACTGGTCACGCGACGGAAAGCGCATCGTGTTCGAAACGCAGTCGTCCCAACTCTGGACGGTGAACTCCGACGGGTCGGACCCCGTTGCTGCGTACGAGTGCGTGTCACCGTGTCAGGCGCTGCAGGACGCCGCGTGGTCGCCGGACGGTACGGAGATCGCGTTCGTGGTCGCCGAGTCGGAGGATGGCGCTACGACGTCTCGGGCGGCGATCGTCGCCTTGAACCTTGCCACCGGTGATGTTCGGACGATCTATGCGGACACGTCGGGAACGGTGTGGTTGTACCACCCGCGTTGGTCCGGTGATGGCCAGTCGATCGTCTTCGAGGAGGACAAGTTCGCCAGCAATCTGTTGAGCGAGGAGGAAACAACGTCGATGGCAGTCGCCGTCGTGCCCACCCAAGGGGCAACCGCGCCCAAGTATCTCGTCACACTGAGCGGCCCGTTCGAGGGTCCTGGCGCACCTGACCCGGACTGGAGCCCGGTCGATGATCTCATCGTGTTCTCCCGCGATGACAACTTGTCGACCATCCGTGCCGACGGCAGCGGCGAAGTGCAGGTCACGGGCTTCGACTCGGTGGAGGAGCACGCCATTCAACCGACGTTCACGCCTGACGGGAGCGCGATCGTGTTCACATACGTCACCGGCGAGTTCGACGTCGACGACTCACCGACCGCCGCACTCATCGGGCTCGACGGCACGGGGCAGGTCGTCGTCGGCGGCGGCGGCGTGACGATCACCCATCCCAGGTTCCAACCGTGAACCGAGACGCTCATCGACCGTCAGGGCAGCGCACGCGTGGCGTGCCTCCGATGACCTGACGTCACTCGTCGTCGGTGAGATTGCGTGCGGCGCTGACCCGTCAGGCAGGTTTGGTGAACTCCACCGTCAGGGTCTGGGGGTCGACACCGCGCACGATGCCAAGCTGAGCCGTGTCGGTGTTCAATTCGGCCAGCAGGTCAGCGAGAGTGTCGGCTGTGTCGAGTTCGTGGTCGTCCAGCGCGACGAGCAGGTCTCCGATGAGAACGCCCGCATTGGCCGCCGGGCCGTTGTCCTCGACGCCGCGGACCAACAGCCCCGCACGCTCGGCCAGCCCTACCGCCTGACGCAATTCGGTCGCAACCTGTGGCGGCGCGATCGCCACGCCTAGGGTCCGACGTCGCGGTGATCGGCCCTCGAGCAACTCGGCCACACGGCTGCGCAACGCTGGATCAGCAGCTCGTGCGAGGTAGAACCCATCACCGACGCGGTGGGTGTTGATGCCGACTACTGCACCATCCGGGTTGAAGATCGGGCCGCCCGATGACCCACGCGCCAACGTCGCGGTGTGCTCGATGCTTCCCCGTACCACTCGGCCCCGCGGCCCGCGAAACTCCTGATCCACCGCGCTCACGAACCCGAGTGTGGTCCGCAGGCGGTGGCCGCCGCGACTGACCGC
>JANOEM010000392.1:0-24038 GCA_031413195.1 Actinomycetes bacterium | reverse complement strand
ACCAGCCAAGAAGGCTGCACCAGCCTAGAAGGCTGCACCAGCCAAGAAGGCTGCACCAGCCAAGAAGGCTGCACCAGCCAAGAAGGCTGCACCAGCCAAGAAGGCTGCACCAGCCAAGAAGAAGTAAGCCGACCGTTTCGGTCAGTTCGTCAACGAGTGGGAGTCTCCTGTCTCCCACTCGTCGTCGTTTTCGACTCCGACAGGATGCAACTCAGGAGTTACCGCAAACTGAATGTGTCAACCGAACGTATTTGCGCGATTGAGGCATTCAGTTCGGCAAGGATCGCGGATGAGCGCGCGTTCGGGGCGCAAGGAACTCCGGGGTTACGGGTGGGTTACGGGGGCTCGATCAGGCCGAGACCGGTCGGGACGTCTTCGTAGTCGACGGTCCACAGCCGGACTGCGTCGCTCGGGCCCGAGTAGCAGCGCCAACCGAGGAGTTGCTGAGCTCGCTCGTCGAGGTGCCCGACGGTCTCCCAATCGGCACCCAGTGGTGAGGCCTCCTCCGGCGTCAGCCAACCGAGGACGTAGGAGAGGTGCAACCCGAATCGCCACTGATCGATGCTCGCGTTGGCACCGGCGCCGTGGATCGTCCGACCCGTATACAGCATTCCGCTTCCGGCAGTCATCACGGCTTGACCGATCTGGTCTGCTGTCGGCATGACCGAGTAGTCGGGCCAACGGTGGCTCCCAGCGACGACTCGGGTGGCGCCGACCTCGGCAGTGAAATCGGTGACCGCAATCATCACGCTCACCGTCACCTCGAAGCCGTCAGGCCGGTTCATGGTCCGCCAGTTGTCGGCGTCACGATGCAGGACCTGAGCCGACTCGCCGGGCCCGACGATCATCATCTGTCCGGTGTTCATCCAGTAGCTCGAGCAGTTCGGCAAGAGCATCGCGTCTGCCATGGCAAGCAGGGTCGGGTTGAGCAAGATGTCGACGAACGCCGGGCTTCTCCAGGCGAGGCGGGTGAACCTTTTCGTCACTCCTCCCCAGAACTCTTGAACGCTGCTGTCATCGGAGCGTGTGCCCGCACCGAAACCGGCCGCCGCCTTGTGCATGTCGTTGCGAAATCTTGCGAGCAGATCGGGATCGATGAGCTGATCGATAATGACCGCCCCGTCGCTGTGCAACGTGTCCATGGCGTCGCTGACGGGCGCATCGTTTGACAGATGTCGCAGTGATCCAGTCATAGGTCCTCGATCCGCTTGAACATCTCGGCTGCCGGCATCGCGTGGTGCTCGCCGAACTGAACGAGGCGTTGAGTGATACGTGTCCGGAACTCGGCAAGGTCGGTGTCGGAGATCGCGTGCATTGTGCTCTCGAACTGCGACGCATGGGCCTCGAGCGCACGCAGTTTCGTCGCGACGTGGCCATCGACGTTCTCGAGGTGATCCGGCTCATCGGCCTCCCACAGCAACAGCGCGCGGGGCCGGTGTGGCGCAAGGCCCTGCTCGGGATAGAAGTGCGGATCACGAGCCGCCACGATCCCTTCGCAGGCGAGCAGCCCGGCGTGGCGATGATCGGGGTGGATCCGGTAGCGCTTCCACGGATCGTGGCCGAGAACAACATCCGGGCGCACGGTCCGAATGCAGCGCGCGACGTCGCCGCGGGTTTTCAGTGAGCTGTCGAGTTCGCCGTCGACCTGGTCGAGGAACGTCACGGTGCCCGTGGTCCTGCCGCCGATCAGGATCTGTGCGGCATCGCGTTGTTCATCCTGGCGGATTCGCACGAGAGCACCGATGTCGGCGTTCGGGTTCCAGGTGCCTTTCGAACCGTCCGTGAGAATCAGGTGGTGGACGATGCAGCCTCTGGAAGCCCACTTGGCAAGGGTTGCGCCAGCCCCGAATTCGACGTCGTCAGGATGGGCACCGATCGCGAGAGCGACAGCCGGAGTCGACAGATTCGACGTCCATGTGGTCGCCTGGCTGCGATCCGACGGTCGATGGGTCAGCGGGGGCTGACCGGGCTCGTTTGCAGCCATGTCGGCAGTGCCTTTGCGATGAGTGGATGGGCGAGGTCGGCCGGGGTGTCGATGTCGAGGGCGAGCAGAGTGTCGCGTTGCACGCGCACCGGAAGCCCGAGTCGCAGCACCTGAGCGAGGTGGCGGCGAAACGACTGAGATCCGTACGAGGGTTCGAATCCGCAAGCGGTCGGTACGACGATCACGTTCGTGCCGTCACGGCGAGTGTCCGGAACCAGTACAGCTCCCCCGCTCATCACGAGTTGTGTCAGCGGTGGTGGGCAGGCGAGATCGCTGTGGATCACGATCGCGTGCTCGATCCCGGTGGCGGCAAGCTCCGCGATTCCAGCATGCACCGCGGCGTTGAGTCCGAGATTGGGCCCCCACAAGACGGTTGCACCGTTGTTGTCCGCCCAAGTAGCGACGTCGCGGTCGTCACACGCGACGAAAACGGGAAGTGGGGCTGCAGCGGCCAACACCTGCCCAGCGGTCCAACGTGCGAGCAGTACTCGGTCGTTTGGGGACAACACAGCGGCGAGGCGGGCTTTGGCCCGACCGAAGTCCTTCACCGGGATGAGTACAGCCGCGTCCACTGCGCCACAGACTAGACACCCCGGGAGCACACGGTGCCTACCCGGATCGCGTTCACTTTGCCACACGTGATGTGGCGAATCGAGCGCAGAACCCCGGCGCCTTGTGGATTCGCCCTAGGCTCGCAGAATGTCACAGCGGGCCGTCACCATGCTCGACGCGAAGTACGACGGCCACCTCCGTGACGCGTGGTCCGCCTATGGCGACCCTCGCCATATCGTGTCGGTCAGCGAAGTCAGCGCGAAGGTGTCGACCAATCGTGTGTACCGGTTGGGGCTGGTCGGCGGCGGAAGCGTCATTGCCAAGGTTTCGTCGTACGGCTCGTACTTCCTCTTTCGAGAAGATCACGACCGGATCCATCGCTCCCGTCAACTGCTGCAATCGACACGCTGGGCCAACCTGCTTGCCGATGTCTACGTCGAGCAGTCGGTCTCCCCGGACGAGCACGTGGCTCGCGCAACTCCGCGAGTGTTCACCTACTACAACGGAGACCTGTGGACCGCGTTCTACCAGGATGTTCCCGTCGCTCAGTCCTTGCCCCGCGTTTTGACCGAGGAACAGGTCCGTGATCTCGGTGAGGAGATGGCGCTGCTCCATCGCGACTGCGCCGATGTCGCGCGCCGGATCCCACTGTCGTCGAAGTCGATCAAATCCGATGCGATCCATCTGCTGGAACTGCTCTCCGACAAGCACTCGTCGCTCAAGTTCCAGTTCGATTTGGCGCAGAAGCAGTACCTCCGTGGGCAGTGTCACGAGTTCCTCGAGCAGCTCGACAGATTCGGGTACGACGATTGGGCAAAAATCCCGGTGCTGATCGACTGGAACCTCGGCAACTTCTCGGTCGAGATGGGCACCGAGACGGCCTACCAACCAAAGCAGCGCATTCGGTTGTTCAGCCGGTGGGACTACGACTGGTTCCGGATCGAGCCCCGTCTGTTGGACTTCTACTTCTTGTCCAGGGTGTCCAGCGCGACGGGCGATCGGACGGTCTTCTCGTACTCGCCGCACACGCTGCTCGAGCCGCGATTCAAGCAGTTCCTCGCCGCGTATCACCGCATCTTTCCGCTCAACGAGAGTGAGTTGCTGTTCCTGCGCGAGGTCTACCGGTTCTTCATCCTCAACTATGTCGTACGCGAAGGTGACAACTTCTTCCAGCCGGTGTACTGGCATCGGCTCCAACAAGAGGTGGTCTCGTTGTGCTTGCCTGCCGCACAACGCCTTGACCTTCGACCCCTGCTCGACATTCTCGACTGACCGCTTCGATGGCGCTCCGGATCACCACCCGCTTGGGACACCCCACGTTCGTCGACCTGCCGTGGGAGACGGCATTGACCGATTGGCACGATGCGCGGATGATGACGCCGGTTCAGGGTTTGCACCGTCATGTCGTGAACTTCGTCGCATACGGGGGTGTCCTCTACGCGATCAAGGAGCTCCCGAACGATCTCGCAGTGATCGAGTACCGGCTGCTCCGCGAACTGGACGAGCGCAAGGTCCCTGTCGTCGAGGCGGTCGGCACGATCACGGGCCGCACCGATGATGATGGAGAGCCGCTCGATTCGGTATTGATCACCCAACACCTGGATTTCTCCTTGCCGTACCGGTCGCTGTTCCAGAGCGGCTCACGCCAGGAGCTGTGGCCGCCGTTGCTCGACTCACTCGCACTGTTGCTGGTACGGATTCACATTGCAGGCTTTTTCTGGGGAGACTGCTCGCTGTCGAACGCGCTGTTCCGCAGAGACGCCGGAGCACTGTCGGCGACCCTTGTCGACGCCGAGACCGGCGAGTTGCATGAGACGTTGTCCACTGGTCAACGGGTCCACGATCTGATGATCGCGGAGACGAATGTGGCCGGGGAGCTGCTCGACATCGCGATGGCGGGCGGCTGGGCGGACGACGTCGACCCAGGTTTCATCGGGCAGGACCTGGTGTCGCGATACGAAGGGCTGTGGGCCGAGCTGACCAACGATCAAGTCGTCGTTGCGGGAGATCTGCGCGCGATCGACACGCGGGTGCGGCGGCTCAATGACCTTGGATTCGACGTCAGCGAGGTCATCATCGACGAAGGCCCCGACGGCGTCAAGACACTTCGCCTTCGTACGGCCGTCGTGGAATCCGGCCACCATCATCGTGAGCTGCTCGCGCTGACCGGTCTCGACGTGCAGGAGAACCAGGCCCGCAGGCTGCTGAACGACATCCGCAGCTTTCGTGCGTACCTCGAACGGAGCCAACAACTGGTCAAGGACGGTCGAGGGGTCACCGACCACATTGCAGCGATGCGATGGACCGCCGAGGTGTTCACGCCGATCATCGACGGGATCCCGGCCGAAGCCAGATTCAAGCTCGAACCGGCCGAACTCTTCCACCAGATTCTCGAGCATCGCTGGTTCCTCTCCGAACGTGCCGGAGCGGAGATCAGCACCGAGAGCGCCCGTGACGACTACGTCCGGACCGTGCTCAGCAACCTCCCCGACGAAAAGCAAGTCGTCCTGACAGCGATCGAGCCGAGTCCGCTCGTCACCCCTGGCTCGTGAGGCATGCCCGATCGGGCACCGGTACGGTGTGGGCATGAACACGATCGGCGTACTCGGTGGGCGTTGGCGTGCAACGGTCACCGGCGCCGGAGCGGTACAACCGTGGGACGGCTCTGCGGACCTGCAGTGGTTCATCGCGGCCGACGATCGTTGGCATGTTCCGTCAGAGGAACCCACCGTTCGTCAGCGCCGCCTTGACGCAGCGCCGGTGATCGAGACCAGGATCAAGGTGCCGAGTGGCGACGCGGTTCATCGTGTCTGGTGCGTCGCCGACGCAGAAGGCATGACCGTCATCGAAATCGAGAACGATTCGCCCTTGCCGTTCGCCGTGGCATTCAATCGCGTCGACCTGATGTCCAGCAGGCCGCCGACCGACGTACCGATCCAGGGCATCGACCTGCCGGAGGGCTCGATCGTCTTCCCGGTCGGACATCACAGCACGGTCCGTTTCGGCTGGGCGCACGAAGTCGCGTCCGGCGCGCGACTTCCCGAGCGCCTCCCCTCGGCGATGCAGGTCGCGAGGGGGTGGACAGCGATCATCGACGGCGCAGGACGATTCGTCGTGCCGGACGAGGCGCTGATGGAAACCGTTGCCCGCCTTCGCACCGAGCTCGCTCTCTCTGGCCCATCGTCGCCCGTCGACGATGCAGTTGGATTTCTGATCGGTGTGGGTCAACTCGTCCGTTTGGGCGAACTGGCCGACCCATGGGTTCCCGACGTCGCTGATGCGGTGTCCCGTGTCGCCCGCCTTCCGGCGAGTTGGGACACCGTCGCCGCGCTCGACGGTGCAACGGTGGTGCTCGCCCGGGCGGGCGAGAAGCGGGCACTGCGTGACATCGCTCGATTGCGTCCAACCGAGCCCGTGGCGTTGCCGACAGAACCGCCCGTTGACCGACAGTTGGCGTGGTACGAGCAGCGCCTGGCCCGCTGTTCGGGACTCGGCACCGCAGATCTGCTCGCTGGCGGGCTACCGCCCGCCTGGCTCGGCGCGAACATCGAGGTTTACGGACTTCCTATTGGGCCGTCGACCACGGTGTCGTATGCGTTGCGCTGGCACGGCGACCGGCCGGCAGTGCTCTGGGAAACCGAGGGCCCGACTGTCCCGCTGACCGCCTCTGTCGTCGCCCCGCAGTGGTCCACCGCCGAACCCAAGGGCGAGGCGCTCTGGCCTGCTCAGCAGCAGACTTCGGCCCCGGACGACACCAACGTTTCGTTCAGTTGAGTGTGTGATTCGCTCGTTGCCCTGGGTCCGGCGACCGGCGACGGGGTCACCCTCTTCGGCAAGAACAGCGACCGACCACCAACCGAGCGACAAGACATCGTGTGGTCCCTGCCACGGCTCGAATCATCGACGGATACCACGTACATCGGCATCGAGGGCTGGTCGCAACCGACTATCCGGTGCCTGTTGTCGCGGCCCACTTGGTGCTGGGGTGCCGAGCATGGCGTGAATGAGGCCGGGGTAGCGATCGGCAACCAGGCGATCTACACGACACTCGACCCGCGTGACTTCCCGCCCGCGCTGATCGGAATGGACCTCGTCCGCCTCGGTCTGGAACGAAGCACGACTGCTCGCGGCGCTGTTGATCTGGTCGTCGGTCTGCTCGATCGTTACGGGCAGGGAGGTTCGGGTCACGATCCCTCTCTGGTCGGCGCGAGAAAACCGTATTGGTCGAGCTTGTTGATCGCCGACCCGGGCGAGGCCTGGATCCTGGAGACGAGTGGAGCGGCCTGGGCGGCCGAACCCGTCGATCAGGTTGCGGCGTTGTCGAACCGCACCACCATCGCCGGTTTCGACGATGTCCACCGGCATCCGCGGCAGGATGTCGACCGTTTGGTCGACCCTCGCCTACGGGCTTCGCGGGCTGTTCTCGCCCGCCGGCCGGTCACCTTCGACGCCATCGCCGCCCACCTGCGATCGCACGACTCGTGCATCGAACCGGGGTGGAGCATCTGCATGCACGTGCACGGTACGCAGGCCACGACCGCGTCGATGATCGCGTCGCTCTCGCCCGAGACCCCACCGTCGGCGTGGATGCTCGTCGGCAGCCCGTGCCGGCGCGACTACGTGCGATACCACTTCTGACCACACTTTCGTCGCGAGAGTGGGTTATGTCAGGATTTCTTCAAGATGCTCTGTTTCGACTCGGCCCCGATCACGGCCGTGCCGAGAGTCATTGTCAGGAAACGTGATGCAACAAGCAGACACCATCGACATCGACAACATCGACACCGAAGCCTTTTCGCGCCGGCTCGCGAACCTGCTCGTTGCGACGCGTGAGCAGCGAGGCGAGTCGCTTCGGCATCTTGCCAAGATGTCCGATGGTCGATTCTCACGGGCAGACCTGAAACAGCTCGAGGCAGGCGCAACCGTCGCCAAGGAAGAGACGGTCGAACGTGTGGCCGAGTTGTATCGGGCCGATCTCGGCGCCATCCTGCCGACCCGCTTGCCGGTATCGGTCGGTGAAGGGGAATTGACTGCCGGCGGGGTGTCGATGCCGTTCGTCCCGCACGACCCCACGTCGCTACTCACGTCGTATCTTCGACTCGTTCGTTCGATGCGCCGACAGACGAAGGCGCCCGCGGTCGACCTGCGCCGTGAAGACATCGAAGTGCTTGCCGTCTATCTCGAAGAACCAGGCGAGATGATCATTGATCGTCTCGCCGCGCTGATGGGCTCGACCCGGGTGCAACGCAGCGCGATGGCAGCGCTGTTCGCATCGGGAGCGGTGGTGATCGGCCTCGTCGGCGCCGCCGCCGCAACGGCGCCTGACACGACCGTCAACAGCACCGTCGTGTCCGCGAACGGCTCACTCGAGCTGGTCGTGCCGCAGCCGCCGACGACCTCGGCGCCGGTGGTTTCGGTCCCGGTGGTTTCGGTCCCGGTCGTGTCGGTTCCGACTCCTGTCGCCGTTCCTGCGCCGGCCGACGTCATCCCGACCACCGTTGCCGGTCCGCCCGTCACGACGTCGCCTGCGGTGATCGCTTCGTTCATCCCGGCACCGGTCGTCAGCACTGCGCCCCAGAGTCAGCCGAGCGCGGCGGGGGCGCCACCGCCGGCGCCACCCGTGGCGGATCCCCCGATCGACGAGGTCGTGCCCGTGGTCGTCGCGGTTGCGGATCCGCCGGTTGCGCCCGATCCTGCGGCTGTGCTGGTTGCTGATCCGCCGCCCGTCATTGTGGATCCGATTGTCGACGTCGGTACTCCTCCCGCGACCACCATTCTTCCGCCTATTGATCCGGCCGCCGATCCGGCCGGAGGTGCGGTCGGCGAGCCACCGATCGATCTGCCAGTCATTCCGGTGATCGACCCGGCGACGGTTGCGGTCGGCCTCCCGCCAGTCCCGACGACCATCGATCCAACGATTCCTGTTCCCTGAGCATCGTCGATCCCGCCCGAGCATCCGGCGGTCCCAAGACAATCTCGGCCCCCGGCGTCCGGTGCGGGCCGATGTGGATCATGTGTCTCACCGTAGGCTCACAGCCGTGACCGAACACACGATTCACGACACGAGACCCGACGACACGCTCGACACGCTCGACGAGATGCGGTTGACCGAGTGGACATCATGTGGCGGCTGTGCGGCCAAGTGGGGCGCGTCGCTGTTGAGCAGTTTGGTCAGCGACTTTCCGATCGTGGACGATCCTTCGTTGCTCGTCGGCCTTGCCCCGTTCGACGATGCCGCCGTCTACCGGATCAGCGACGATCTAGCGATGGTCAGTACGACCGACTTCTTCCCGCCGCTCGTTGATCACCCGTCAGACTTCGGCGCGATCGCGGCGGCAAACGCCTGCAGCGATGTCTTCGCGATGGGTGGCCGTGTCACTGTCGCCGTCAACATCGCGGCGTTCCCGGAACACTTTCCTCGTGCCGCGATCGTCGCGATCTTCGCCGCAGCGGCGCGAGTGGTGGTCGAAGCCGGCGGATCGATTGCCGGCGGGCATACGATCCGCAATCCGGAACCGATCTTCGGCTTGGCCGTGCAGGGCCTGGTGCACCCGGACCGGATCTTCCGCAAGGAGGGTGCACGGGTCGGCGATGTGCTCGTGATCTCGAAACCACTGGGCACGGCGATCGCGTTGGCCGGGGGGTCCGATTCGGACAAGGCGCATGCCATCGCCGGCATGCGCCAACTGAACCGGGTCGCTTCCGAGGTGTTGATCGACCACGGCTCGGCCGTGCGGGCCGTGACCGACGTGACCGGTTTCGGCTTGTTCGGGCACTCGTGGGACATGGCGGAACGCGCCGGCGCTGTGTTCGCTTTCGACCACGGTCGCTTGCCGCTGTATCCCGGGGTTGCCGACGCCTTGGCGCGCGGTGTCCGCACCGGCGGTGACCCGCGCAACCGCGAGCACGTCGAGGCGCATGTCGTGATCTCAGCTTCGGTCAGCAATGACCGGGCCGCGGTCGGTTACGACCCGCAGACTTCGGGTGGCTTGCTGGCAGCCATCGATGCCGCCGCCGCCGATGATCTTGCCAGTGCCGGCTTCACGGTGATCGGCGAGGTCGTCGCCGGCGAGCCGTCCATCGTGTTGCGATAGCAAGGTTACGGTACAACTCGATGGCCGGGCGTCCCGACGTGTCGCGCAAGAAGGCGCCGACGAGGTCGATCGAGCGCGAACTGCTTCGCGCCGGGCACCAGGTGATCGTCGGGATCGACGAGGTCGGTCGAGGATCCTGGGCAGGCCCGCTGATGGTCGGCGCGGCGGTCCTGCCGCGAGATCGACGGGTCAACGGTGTGCGCGACTCGAAGATGCTCACCGAGCCCGGTCGGGAGGCATTGTTCGACAGGGTCGCAGGATGGTGCGATGCCTGGGCCGTCGGGGGAGCGAGCCACGAAGAGTGTGACCAACTCGGGATGGCAGCCGCTCAGAAATTGGCGGCTCGTCGAGCCCTCGACGCACTGGGGCTCCTGCCTGACGCCGCGATCGTCGACGGAAAGTGGAACTTCGTGTCGCCCCACGTGGCCCACGTCGAGATGCGGATCAAGGCCGACGCGATCTGTCTGTCGGTAGCGGCGGCGTCGATCCTGGCCAAGGTGACCCGTGATCGGATCATGAGAGAGCACTCGCTCGACTACCCGCATTGGCACTTCGACACCAACAAGGGCTATCCGTGCCCACTGCACAAGACGGCGTTGCAGGGGTACGGTCCCTCGGCAATCCATCGCAGGAGTTGGGTCTTCATGGACAACTACGTGCCGTACCCCGGGATGCGCCTGGTGCGTCCGGAACAGCCCACTCTGTTCTGATGGGTGGAGGGTTGAAGAGTGGACGTTTGATGAGCGAGCGCGTCGATGTGGTGGTGATCGGAGCGGGGCTGGCCGGTTTGCGTGCGGCGGTGGATCTGGCAGCAGCAGGGCTGGACGTCGTCGTTCTCGAGGCTCGAGATCGCGTCGGAGGCCGGGTCTGGAGCCACCGCTTTGCGAACGGGCAGCTGTGTGAACGGGGCGCGGAGTTCATCGACACCAATCACTCGGAGGTGATCGCGTTGGCGAACTCGCTCGGCCTGACGCTTGCGGACGTCACCTCCGGGCACGACCCAGCTCGGCGGCTGCTCGATGTCGGCGGTCGCGCCGCGCCGTTCGCATTCCATCACTCCCTCGATGGCGAGCTGCGGCGGTGGGAGAGCGCTCTCGACCAACTCGCCGCTCTCGTCGATCCCGACTACCCGGTTGCCGGAGTTCATGCCGATCGGCTCGACCGAGCCCCGCTGAGCGAGCTCGTCAGCGGCTTGCAGTTGGGCATAATGGCTCGGGTCGCGATTGGACGGGAGATCAGGACCGAGTTCATGCTCGGTCCTGATGAGATCTCACAGTTGATGGCAGGCTGGATGACCGCCCTTCATCGCCGATCACCCGGTGGTCGGGAGGCCTACCGAGTGTCCGAGGGTAACGATCGGCTCGCCCAAGGTCTCGCCGATCGGCTGGGAGACGCCGTCCGGCTCTCGTCGCCGGTCGATCGGATTGACCCCGAACGCGGCTCCGTCGTGTCCGTCGCCGGGCAGGCCTTCTCGGCGCGCCATGTCGTTGCTTCCATCCCGCTTCCAGTTCTCGGCCGAATTTGGTCGGATATGCCCGGCCAGCTCGCGCAGGTCAGCTACGGCATCGGCGGCAAGGTCAGCGTTCAGGTCGAGCGACGGGTCTGGAACGACCAGGGTCTCGACGGATCCGTGGACACCGAGCGGGCGTGGGGCCAGATGTGGGACAGCAGCGATTCGCAGCCGGGCGATACCGGGGTCCTCACGACGTTGTTGTCGTCTCACGATGGTGCGGCGTTAGCGGCAATCCCGGACACCGCGCAGCGCGTGGTCGACGAGGCCGACCGATTCTTCCCCGGTCTCAAGGGGTTGGCACGAGATCGGGTCCAGACCGACTGGACCAACGACCCGTACAGCCTCGGTTGCTACGCGACCTTCGGGCCCGGCCAGTTGGTCGACGCGTGGCCGTGGCTGCGCCGGCGGTACGGTCGAATGGTCCTGGCCGGAGAGCACACCGACGGATTTTGCGGATTCATGGAGGGTGCGATTCGCAGCGGTGCTCGCGCTGCGGCGCAGGTGCTGGATCGTCAGGCGAGATGATCGAGGGCCTGGGCGAGATCGGCGACGAGGTCGGCGGGTGACTCGATGCCCACAGAGAGACGGACCAGCGAGCTCGGCACCTGGAGCGGGGATCCGGCGGCAGACGCGTGAGTCATCCGGCCGGGATGTTCGATCAGGCTCTCGACCGCGCCCAACGACTCGGCGAGGGTGAAGATCGAGGTGTGTGTGACGACCTCGAGCGCCGCTGCCTCGCCGCCGCGCAGGGTGAAGCTGACCATGCCACCGAAGTCGCTCATCTGCTTGGCCGCCGCCTCGTGTCCGGGGTGATCGGGCAGTTGGGGATACAGGACCCGTTCGACAGCTTGATGTCCGAGCAGCATGTCGACGACGGCTCTCGCGTTCGAGCAGTGCCGTTCCATCCGGACCGCAAGGGTCTTGACGCCGCGTAGGACGAGGTAGCAATCGAATGGCGCCGGGATCGCCCCTGCGGCATTCTGGGTGAAGCGAATGCGGTCGGCCAACTCTGAGTCGTTCAGCGCAAGGAATCCGCCGACCACATCGCTGTGACCGCCGAGGTACTTGGTCGCCGAGTGCACGACCACGTCCGCTCCGAGGGCCAAGGGTTGCTGGAGGTACGGCGTCGCGAATGTGTTGTCGACGACGACGAGCGCGCCGTGGGAGTGGGCGAGCGCGGCGATCGCCTCGATGTCGACACAGGTCAGGAGCGGATTGGTCGGGGTTTCCAACCACACCATCCGCGTATCCGTCGGCCAGTTCGCAGCCAGGGAATCGACATCGGTGAGATCGACCGCGGTCCATGGGAAACCAAGCGGTGCCCAGACCTTGGAGATCAGCCTGAACGTCCCGCCGTAGGCATCGTTGCCGAGTAGCACCCGGTCGCCCTGGGTGAGCAGGCGCAACACGTTGTCCTCGGCGGCAAGACCACTTGCAAACGCGAATCCGTGCGCAGCGCCCTCGAGCGACGCGACGCACGCCTCGAGTGCGGCACGCGTCGGGTTGCCGCTGCGCGAGTACTCGAAGCCCTGGTGATTACCGACCCCGTCCTGGGCGAACGTCGTGCTCAGCGTGATCGGCGTGACCACCGCGCCGCTGGCCGGATCGGGCGGCTGACCGACGTGAACCGCCCGGGTCTCGAAGCCCCAACCACTTTGCTGCTCGAGATCACCCATATGCGGACACCGCCTGCAAGTAGGACAACACGTCGGACCGGGTCATCACCGAGATCGGTCGTCCACCCGAGAGCACCAGGAGTGCAGGCGAACTGTCGAGCATTTCCACGGCGAGTTCTACCTTCTGGCCGATCCCGATCGTCGGCAACTTTGGCCCCATCACGGAGTGGACCTCGCTGTCCATCACCGAAGCGTCGTGAAAGATTGCATCCATCAGGTCCAGTTCGTCGACCGCGCCGGAGACTTCGGCGTTCGCGAACGGTGGCGTGTTCTTGCACACCGGGAGTTGGCTGACGCCGTGGGTGCGCATCAGGTCGATGGTCTCGCGAACGGTCTGGCCGGGGTTGACGTACAACAGTTCAGGGGTCTTGCCGCGGCTCCCAAGCATCGCCCCGACGCACTGGTCGCATTCGTCGAGGAACCCGAAGTTGGCCATCCACTTATCGTCGAACACGCGCGACAGGTACCCGCGCCCGGAGTCGGGGTTGAAGACGACGACGATGTCGTCCGGCTTGGCTGCCTTGGCGATGCGGATCGCGGCGGCGACGGCCATCCCTCCGCTGCCACCGATCAGGATGCCCTCGGCGCGGCTGACCCTGCGTGCGGTGAGGAAGCTTTCCTTGTCGCTGATCGCGATGATCTCGTCGTACAGGCTGGCGTCCCACGCCGCCGGGAAGAAATCCTCGCCGACACCTTCGACCAGATAGGGCCGACCCGATCCACCGCTGAACACCGAACCTTCGGGATCGGCCGCGATGATCTTGATGTTCGGGTTCTTGTCGCGCAGGAATCGGGCGGTGCCGGTGATGCTGCCGCAGGTGCCAGCGCCTGCGACGAAGTGGGTGATCCGGCCGCCGGTCTGCTCCCAGAGTTCGGGCCCCGTCGTCTTGAGGTGGGCGAGTGGATTGTTCGGATTCGCGTACTGGTTGGGCCGGAACGCGCTGAGTTCGTTGGTGAGGCGCTCGGCCACGCTGTAGTAGCTGGTGGGATCATCCGGCGCCACGGCGACCGGGCACACCACCACTTCGGCGCCGTAGGCCCGGAGTAGGGAGACCTTTTCGGGCGCGACCTTGTCGGTCATCACGAACACGCATCGGTATCCCCGTTGGGCGGCGACGATGGCGAGCCCGACTCCGGTGTTTCCGCTGGTTGGCTCGACGATGGTGCCGCCGGGTTGCAACAAGCCGTCGCGCTCAGCGGCGAGGATCATCTCCAGGGCCGGACGGTCCTTCGCGGAACCACCCGGATTGGTGGTCTCCATTTTCATCGCCAGCACGCTGGGGATGTTGTCGATCTCGCTGATTCGCTTCATCCGGACCAACGGCGTGCGGCCGATCAGATCGATGACCGATTCGGCGATGTCGGTGCCATGGAGCCGGGCATCCTCGGCGTCGTTCCCCCAAGCCATCCTCGAAGGGTACCGCGTCGATGGCGATGTCATTCCGGGCGCAGAGCTCGAGGACCGCTGTGACAGGCCTGCGATACCGTGACGCCGATGTCGATTCGCCCGACCCCGGAACAGGTCCTGTCCCTTGCACCCGACAAGGCGGCCGCCGCAGCTGCGCTGCCGCTCGCGGTTCCGGCTGCGTGGTCGGCTGCCGGCTGCGATGACGGAGCAGTGTGGGGACACTTCGTTGCGACATCTGCGGAGCCGTATCAGGTCGCGATCGATCTGTCCGACGATGTCGGTGGCCCGGCGTACCGCTGCAACTGCCCCAGCCGCAAGACTCCGTGCAAGCACGCCCTGGGTCTGTTGTTGTTCCATGCCGTCGGTTCCGTTGCGCCCGCTCGCCGGTTGCCATTTGCAGCGCAATGGCTACGCGGTCGTTCTGCCCAATCGGCGGTCGACGACTCAGACGATTCATCGGTGTCGTCGGCGGTTGCTACCCAGGATGGCGATCTCACCGCCGACGCTGGTGACACACCACTCGGCGGCGGTTCGCGATCGCCCCGGGCAGACTTCGGTACGCCCGACCCGGCGCGTCAGAAACGACAGCTTGAACGAACCGCACGAATGAAGGCGGGGCTCCACGAACTCGACAACTGGCTGACCGATCGGGTCCGGGCGGGCCTGGCCGCACCGGAGTTGGCGGACCCTGCGATATGGGACCGACTCGCCGCTCGCCTGGTGGACGCGCAGTGCGCCGGATTGGCCAACCGGGTCAGGCGAGTCGCCGTCAAGGTCGGTCGACAGGGGCCGTGGCACGAACACGTCCTGGAGGAGATGGCGCTGCTGCACGCGATCGCTGTCGGCGCTCAGCGAACGTCGGCGTTACCCATCGACCTCGCGGACGGGGTCCACGCCGCAACGGGATTGACCTTCGCCAAGGACGACGTCTTGCAAGGCGTGCCGTCCAGCGGGCACTGGATCGTCGCCGGCCAGAGTCGCACGCGAGAGGACCGCATTACCGTCCAGCGGACCTGGTTCACCGTCGGGCCGCAACCGAGTATCGGAATGGGCGGCGTGCCGGGCGAGGCCCGACCGCCAACGGACACTGGTTCCAAGTGGGCAATGGTGTTGTCGTTCGGCGCATTCGGTCGCGAACTCGCCGACGAGTACGAGGTCGGGACAACGATCGAGGCAGATCTCCATTGGTACCCCGGGGGCATTCGTTTGCGGGCTCTTGTCGGTCGGGTCGAGGGGCCACCCGCGCCGTGCACCGCGGGTCCTTCGCCGACGACGATCGCCCGCGCGTGTGCAGACGCCGGCTGGGCTGCTTCTGCCGAGCCGTGGCTCGAACGGTTCCCGATGTGCATCCTGGCCGTTCCTGCCCCGCGAGGCAACGGCCGATGGTCGCTCACCGACGGCACAGGCGCGCTCGCCATCGACGGCGGCTGTCGGCGCATCGCCGAACTGGTCGCTGTGTCCGGCGGTCGCCCCGTCGTCGTGATGGGCGAATGGAGTGTCGACGGACTTCTCCCCTTGACGTTGTTCGCCGACGGTCAGGTGGTCGGATTGTGAACCCGACAACCTCGGCCAACGATCGTGCACACGATCTGGCGCACGATTTGGCAGAGTCGGCTGCTACCGAGTGGTCCGGCCTGGTCAACGCTGCCGTGCTCGGCACGGACCGCAAGCCGGTCCCCATCCCTCGGCCGGGTTGGGAGTCACTCGGTCGCGGCTCCGACGGGGTTGATCCAGCTGTTGAGTTGCTTGATCGCGTCGCATCGGTCGTCACGGCGCGACGCGCCGGAATCCAGCCGGCACCGGCGCCCGCGCCGATGCCCGCCGCCCCTGTCGACGACAGGCCGATCTGCTCGCGTGGGGCAGCCCGAGCCCTTGCCGAGATGCTGGATGGGCGCCACGACCAACTTCTGCCCGAATGGTTCGTCTTGTGCCGTGCCGGCGGCTACCAGCCACCCGCACATCTCGTGCCGACCCTGTTGCTCCGCGGCCGGCGCAACCCGGCGTTCGACCTCGCGGCCCGAGCGCTCATCGGGCCGCGAGCGGAGTGGCTCGCCGAGGCAATGCCGGAACTACGGATCCGGTCCCATCCAAAGGCCCCAGCGGTAGGCGTCGACCCGTTCCTGCCTCCTCGGCCACCTTCGGACAGCGCGGCAGTCGTCGCTGCGATCGTGCAGACCTTCGTCGATCGGAGTGCATCGTGGGCCGCAGCGGCCCAGTTGCGCCTTGCGGTGACGGCAATCGATCCGGCGTGGCTCGCCGCGTTGATCCTCGAACTCGATCGCGCCCCGTTTCATTCGGTGACGGAACGGAGTCGTGTTGATCTGCTCGGTCTGGCCCAACTGCGTTCGCGCATGATCGCCGAACTGGCACCTCCGGAAACGGCGAAGCGAGTAGGTTTGTGGGATGGCTGAGGATGCGGACAGCGACAGCCCCAAGCAGCCCCGGTCGCTGCCACGTGCTGCCCGCTTGTCGCGGATCCAGCCCTCCCCGCCCGAAACCCTGCCGGTCGAAACCCTGCCGGTCGAAACCCAGCCCACCGACACCAAGTCGGTCGAGGTCCCTGGAGCTCACCTCGCGCCACCGGATGTTGCGGATGTCCCGGATGTCCCCAGGCCCGCAGCCCGCGACGACGTTGTCGATCTTGCAAACGCGATCGCCAACTCGACGACCGAACCGAGGGATATCGCGCTGCAGACGCCGCCCGGTCCGACCGTTGGAGCCCCGAAAGTCATCGAGGCGATGTCGCTTTCCCGCCTGCCGGCCTCCGGTGCGCCGAGCCCATCGGCGTACACGGCATCGGCAGCGGGATCCATTTCCGGACCGCAGTCGGCATCCGGCGTGAGCTTCAAGCCGCTCGCCGATTCGTGGGCGAACCGCTCGGTGATCCTGTCGTCACTCGGATTGGTGCTGTGTTTCTTCCCGGTTCTTTCTCTGGCCGGGATGTTGCTCGGGCTGATGTCTCTGCGCCGCATTGCGAAAAGCGGCGGAGCGCTGATCGGGGCCAAGACCGCCCGCTTCGGTGCGGTGCTCGGTGGGGTCGGAGTCTTGGCCGGTGTCGTCGTCGACGTCGTCTTCTTGCTGACCCGCTGACCGCTCGATCATCCGAAGCATTGTTCGTCAGACTGCGACGGTCATCGAGATCTTGAACCCGTCGGTGACGTTGCCACTGACCATGGGTGTCTCGAGCGTGGCGCCGTCGTTGAACACCATGTCCGTACCGAGCGACACTCGGGCGAGATTGCCAACGCTGGTTTCGTATCCGGACGTCGCGTACACGGTCTCGCAGACGTCTTGCGGGAGCGCGAGTTGCGAGGTGGCAACCTTGCCGTTCGCGTCGGACGCAGCAGCGAGACTCGGATAGATCTCGAAGTGCATGTGCGGCCAGCGACCGTCGTAGCAAGCCGGGAAGACGCTCGTGAAGCTGGCCAATCCGCTCGCGTCCGTTGGTTGCACACCGCGGAGGTAGTTCTCGCCCTTCACCGTCTCCGAGTACATCGAGTAGCGGCCCTCGCGGTCGCAATGCCAGATGTAGACGGCCCCGCCGACGAGCGGCGCACAACCGTTCGCGCTGTCCACGATCGTGAGGTCGATGGTGACTGGCACCCCCTGGGCAACGGTGGTGGATGATCCGAAGCTGGACCGAATATCCGAGCGCACCACGCCGGATTTGGACAAGACGTTGATGCCGTTGGATCCGTCTCCGGGGAATGGCCCGGCAGTCTCTTCGGGGATCACGGTGCATGACTCGGCGCTGGTCGCGACCGTTCCCGCAGGCGAGGTCTGGGCTGCCGAGGTCTGGGCTGCCGAGGTCTGGGCTGTCGCGGCAGGGTCAGAGGCAGAAGTGGTGACGGCGTCGCTGCCGCATGCGGCGAGAGCGACGAGTCCCGCACCGCCGACGAACATCTTGAGGATGTTCCGTCGTTCGAGCATCGTGGACAGGTCGAAGGCAAGGCCCCGGTCATGGTCGTGGTCGTCGGCAAGGCCCCGGTCATGGTCGTGGTCGTGGTCGTGGTAATGGTAATGGTCATGGTCATGGTCATCGGGGTGGTCGTAGGGGTTCATCGTTGGTCTCCTCGTTCGGGCGTGGGCGGGTTGCGTGCTTGAACATACGGGTGACGAACACGTCGAACGCTTGTGCTTACCGGACTCTCACGGACTTCATACCGTCATCACGTCGAGGGCGTCCTCTGTGTGGCAACCCTCGATGTAACACCCTCGGTGTACGGTGACCGCCGTGACGCAGGACCATCCGACCGACGTACTCCGCCCGCACGCAGAGGTCGAGTTCGCGAACGAACTTGCCGCGCTCGCCGCGCACGACACCCGCCCCAAACCGCCCCGTTGGCGGCTGTCACCGTGGTCTGTGGTCACGTACCTGGTTGGCGGCACGCTCGCCGATGGCACGGTCATCTCTGCCAAGTACGTCGGTCCGCGCAACCTGATCGAAGTGTCGGTCGCCACCTTGGCGACCGACCGCGCCCTGCTGCTGCTCGGCTTGCCCGGAACCGCCAAGACCTGGGTCAGCGAGCATCTCGCGGCCGCGATCAGTGGGGACTCGACACTTCTCGTCCAAGGCACGGCGGGCACGGCCGAGGAATCCGTTCGATACGGCTGGAACTACGCCAGGCTCCTTGCCGAGGGGCCCAGCATCGACGCATTGGTCCCGTCGCCCGTCTATCGCGCGATGGACCACGGATCGATCGTTCGCGTCGAAGAACTCACCCGTATGCCGAGCGATGTCCAGGATGCGCTCATCACCGTGCTCAGCGAAAAGGTTCTCCCGATCCCCGAACTCGCCGGAGAAGTCCAGGCCCGTCCGGGCTTCAACCTGATTGCCACCGCCAACAGCCGCGATCGCGGGGTCAATGAGCTGTCCAGTGCACTGCGGCGCCGGTTCAATACGGTCGTGTTACCGTCGCCAGCCACCGTCGAGGACGAAATCTTGATCGTGACGCAGCGGGTTGCCGCGCTCGCCGGGTCGTTGTCGTTGCCTGACGTCACGGTGCCCGGCGATGAGATCAGGCGGGTCGTATCGGTCTTTCGCGAACTCCGGATGGGACAGAGTGAAGATGGCCGGATCAAGTTCAAGGTTCCATCCGGCACGATGAGCACTGCCGAAGCCATCTCCGTGATGGTGCAGGGCATCACCATGGCAGCCCATCTCGGCGACGGCTCCCTGAAGTTCACCGATCTACTCGCGGGAATCGAATCGACTGTTGTCAAAGATCCGGTGCACGATGCCGTTGTCTGGCGCGAATACCTCGACTCGCTGTCCATTCGCTGAGGTCAATCGCGATGGCTACCACCGAAGGGGTTCCGGATGTGCGGCTCTACGGCATCCGCCATCACGGCCCCGGCTCGGCGCGCGCTGTGCAGCGGGCTTTGATCGAAGACCCGCCGGACATCGTCTTGATCGAGGGGCCGCGTGAGGCCGACGCCATTGCTCACCTTGTCGTTCACCCGGACATGCGTGCCCCGGTCACCATGCTCGGCTATGCGGTCGACCAACTCGACAAGGCCGTCTTTGCTCCGTACGCGTCGTTCAGCCCCGAATGGGTTGCCATGCAATGGGCCGGCGATCACGACATTCCGGTTCGGTTCATCGACCTCGCCTTGACGAACAGTTTGGCGAATTGGTCTGCGGAGTCACAGATTCGGCTTGCGGTCGGCGCCGAACGGCCGGCGGATCCACTTTCGGAGTTGGCCGAGGCCGCCGGTTACGACGACACCGAGCGATGGTGGGAAGACGTGGTCGAACATCGTGACGGCGCGTCGCCCTTCGATGCGATCGCGGAAGCGATGAACGTGTTGCGAACTGCCTACGAGCCCGAGCTCGTGCCCGCCGACCCGATGGAGCGGCGTCGCGAGGCACAGATGCGGGCCGGCATTCGGGGCGCGGTCAAGGACGGATTCACGCGCATCGCCGTCGTTTGCGGCGCCTGGCATGTTCCAGCACTGGAGACTGCGACAGACGGTAAGCAGGCCCGGCTCGACTCGTCGCTGCTTCGATCGATGCCGAAGGTGAAGGTCGCGATCACGTGGGTTCCCTGGACGCACCGTCGCCTCGCCAACGCCGGCGGATACGGGGCCGGTGTCACATCACCGGGGTGGTACCACCACTTGTTCGAACATCCCGGCCCGAACACGGTTGCTCACTGGTTCACGCTCGCGGCCCGAATCCTGCGCGCGAACGACTACGGCGCCTCGGCGGCCGACGTCGTCGAAGCAACCCGATTGGCAACATCGCTCTCTGCGCTGCGGGGCCGTCCGTTGGCCGGTCTGACCGAGATCAACGATGCTGCGAAGGCCGTGCTCGGTGACGGGACCGATACACCGATGAGGCTACTCAGCAACGAACTCGTCGTCGGCACGGCGATCGGTCGCGTTCCGGCCAACACCCCGATGGTGCCGTTGGCCCGCGATGTCAAGCTTCACCAGAAGCGTTGCCGGCTGCAACCGACTGCCGGGCCGCGAACCCTGGAGCTGGATCTCCGTCGACCGCTCGATCTGTCTCGATCGCAGCTCCTTCATCGCCTGCTGCAACTCGGCGTCAACTGGGGCAACGAAGCCGAGGGCCGAGCATCAGTCGGTACGTTCCGTGAAACATGGAGCCTGCTGTGGGAACCAGAGCTCGAGGTTCGCCTGATCGAAGCATCGGCGCTGGGAACAACGTTGCGCTCGGCTGCCGAAGCAGCAGTCGCCCAACGCGCCATCGGTGCCCGATCGATCGTCGACCTGACCGACTTGATCGAGAACTGCTTGCTCGCCGACCTGACCGCGCCGCTTTCAGGCATCCTCCAACTCGTCGCTGAAAGGGCAGCGCTCGACACGGACATCTCCCACCTGATGGACTCACTTCCCGCATTGGCCCGCACGGTGCGCTACGGCAATGTGCGGGGTACCGATGCCGACTCGTTGGTCATCGTGTTGCACGCCATGGTGAAGCGAATCGCCGCCGGTTTGGTGACCGCGTGTTCGGGTCTCGATGCCGAGACCGCAGCAGCATTCGGGCGCAGCGTCGATGAGACTCGCTCAGCGCTCGCACTGCTCGCGGAGCCCTTGTTGACCCAGGTCTTTCATCGAGCAGTGGCCGAGCTCGTCGAACGCGATCGTGTCCATGGGGTCTTGCAGGGACGCGCGACCCGCCTGCTCGCCGACGCCGGCGCACTGGACCAAGATTGGGTCGAGCGGCGGGTATCGCGTGCGCTGTCGCCGGGCACGGCGCCAGCCGATGGCGCGGCCTTTGTCGAGGGATTTCTCGGCGGTTCTGGCACCATGTTGGTTCACGACGGTGATCTGCTCGATCTGATCGATCGATGGCTCGCGACCCTCGACGCCAACGCGTTCATCGAGACGTTGCCGTTGCTGAGGCGAACGTTCGGGACCTTCGAGATCGCCGAGCGTCGCCAGATCGGCGAGCGGATCGTGGCCGGCGGCGCTTCGGTCGATCGTGGCTCGTTCCTCACCCTCGATGCAGAACGAGTCGCCGCTGGTTTGCACACGATTGGCCTTCTCCTCGGTGCGCGCCGATGAGCGTCGGCGAATCAACCGCTCGGGTGCACGAGGGCGAGCGTCTGCGCCGATGGCGCATGGTTCTCGGCGGCGGCGACACCGACGGCCCCGACGCGACGGGGGTTCTCCTCGATGGCGACGACCGGCAGATGGACGCCTGTCTGAGTGCGCTGTACGACGCCCCGCCCTCTGGCGGACCTCGTGGTCGGAGCCAGCGCCGCGCCGGCGGCCTCGGCGCGTCCGCGCCGAGCATCTCTCGATGGTTGGGAGACATTCGGCGGTACTTCCCGACCGGGGTGGTGCAGGTGATGCAGCGCGATGCTGTGGATCGTCTCGACCTGCAGCGAATGCTGCTCGAACCCGAGATGCTTGCCGCGGTCGAGCCCGACGTCCATCTGATCGCCACATTGCTCGCGCTGAAGCACCTCTTGCCGGATTCCACTCGGGCCACAGCCCAGATCGTGGTCAGGCGAGTCGTCGACGAACTGCAGGAGCGGCTCAGCGAACCGCTGGTGCAGGCGGTGCGGGGAGCGTTGATTCGCTCGGCGCGTACGCAACGCCCGAGACAGAGCGACATCGACTGGGATCGAACGATCCGCGCCAACCTGGCCAACTACCAGCCCAGCCTCAAAACGGTGATCCCCGAGAGGCTGATCGGGTTCGCGCGACGGTCGACAGCGATTCGGCGTGAGGTGATCATCGCCATCGATCAGAGCGGATCGATGAGCGACAGCGTGGTGTACGCCAGCGTGTTCGGGGCTGCCCTGGCGTCGGTTCGTTCGTTGAAGACCCGACTCATCGCGTTCGACACCTCGGTTGTCGATCTCACCGATCAGATCCAGGATCCTGTTGACGTCCTGTTCGGCATCCAACTCGGTGGCGGCACCGACATCAACCGGGCGATGGCCCATTGTCAATCACTGATCACTCGCCCGAACGACACCGTCCTGATCGTGATCAGCGACTTGCACGAGGGCACACCTGGCGGAGACTTCGTCAATCGACTCGCGTCGATGGCGCGCAACGGCGTGACGTGCATCGCGTTGTTGGCGCTCAGCGACGACGGCGCTCCTTCGTTCGATCACTCGGCGGCACGCGCGTTGACCGAACTCGGAGTGCCCAGCTTTGCCTGCACTCCCGGGGAGTTCCCTGATCTGATTGCTGCGGCGATCAACCGACGAGACCTTGCGAGCTGGGCCGGCCAGCAAGGCCTCGTCACTCGCTGATCAGCCGTCGGTCGCCCGTTTACCGCTCGGAGCAGGCCGGAATCCGCCGGGCTTGCCGGTGGTTCGCTTCGGTCCGCTGGTCGCGAAACCCTCGTGCTTGACACCGGAGCGTCCGGCATCGGCCCTGTTACTGCCCGAACTGTGACTGCCCGAACCGTTGCCGCCCGAACCGTTGCCGCCGGATCCGTTACCGCCGGATCCGTAGCCGCCGGGGCGTTTGGAGCCGGTGTTGCTCGGTCCGGTCGGGCGGCGATCGTCATTGGCTCGCCATGGCCGATCGGTGCCGCTGCCCCTGCTCGTCGTGGGCCGCTGACTGTCGCGTCCATATCCGGGACGGTCTCCCTGAGCGGACTGCCTGGTGTCGTTGGGGCCGCGGTATCCGGTCGACGGGCGGTCGTTGCGATCCCCTCGAGGAGCGCCGTACCCCGGGCGGTCATCACGGTTGTAGCGGCCGCTGCTCGCCCCGCGGTCGTCATCACGACGCGGGCGCGGGCTCCAGTCGTTGCGGTCCCGTGGTGGACCGTCGGAGCGAGGCGTGCGGGGGGTCCAGTTGTTGTGTCCACGATCCTCGCCGCCGCGCGGGCTTCGAGCGGAGGAGTCGTTGTTGCCGCGGTACCCACCGGATCGATCACTGCCGTAGCTGGGTCGGTCCGTTGATGGTCGGCCAGTGCTCGGTCGGTCGTTGTTGCCGCGGTACCCGGCTGTCTGGCGATCGCGGTCGCCGTAATTCGGACGGTCGCCGTAGCCCGGACGGTCGCCGTAAGTCGTACGGTCGGACGCGGGCCTGTCGTGGGATGGCCGATCGGCCTTGCCGCGGTATCCGCCGGAAGAGCGATCGCGGTCGGCATAACTGGGCCGATCGTTGTTGGGCCGGTCATAGCTCGGCCGGTCATAGCTGGGCCGGTCATAGCTGGGCCGGTCATAGCTGGGCCGGTCGTTGTTGGGCCGGTCGTTGTTGGGCCGGTCGTTGTTGGGCCGGTCGTTGTTTGGGCGTCCGTATCACGGCCGATCGTTGCTGCCGCGGTATACACCCGTTGAGCGGTCGCGATAGCCGTAGCCGCCGCGGGACTCCC
>JANOEM010000391.1:0-8962 GCA_031413195.1 Actinomycetes bacterium | reverse complement strand
CTATCGCCGCCCGCCCGCCGAGCTGCTCCAAAGATGGGCAGAGCAGTACCACATCCGCGATCTCGACCCCGATGAGATGTATGCAATTGCCGACGAGCTCGAACAAGCCCTCAACGTCGTGCCCGTTCCCGGAGCGGTATCGCCCGCGAGCACCAAGCTGCACCTCGGAGCACAAGCACTGTCGTGGGAGAACAACGAGAGCCCGCGCTGGATGAAATACCCGCCCGGCGGCAACGCGGCCAGTGGGCAGCGGCAGAGCATGACCCGCACGTACCTGCCCCGCGCCCATCGGGCCGGCGCGCGAATCCTCACCGGTTGCCGCGTTCGCAAGCTCTCGCTGTCGGGGACGATCGCCCGTCACGCCGAAGTCGTGCTCGCTGACGGTTCGCCCGGGCGGATCTCCTTCCGCCACGTGTTCGTCTGCGGCGGCGCGATCCACACTCCCGCGGTGCTCCAACGAAGTGGCTTGCGCGAACGTATCGGCGACACGTTGGCCGTCCATCCAACGGTGAAGCTCGCCGCCCGGTTTCCCGATGTCGTCAATGCAACCGACGACGTACCGGTGCATCAGGTGAAAGAGTTCGCGCCGGAGATCTCCTTCGGAGGATCCGCCAGCCACCCCGGTCTCGTCGCCCTTGCACTCAACGACAACTGGGATGAGTTCGGCCGAGCGGTGAACGATTGGGAACGAATCAGCGTCTACTATGCCGCGATCACGAGCCAGGGCAAGGGCCGGGTCAAGGCCATTCCCGGGCTACGCGATCCGCTGGTCACGTATCACCTCACGGCCCGCGACAAACATCTCCTGCGCAGCGGCCTCAGCCGCTTGGCCCTGTGCATGCTCGCCGCCGGGGCCGACGAGGTCTATCCCAGCTTCCGCAACGCTCCACTCGTGCGCTCAGAAGCGGACATCGCCGTGCTGCAATCGTCGTTCGCCGCGTCGAAGGCGACGGTGATGAGTGTTCATCTCTGCTCCACAGTTCCGCTGGGCGAACACCCGCGTTGTGCGGCCGATAGCTTCGGACGAGTCCGCGGCATGCGCAACGTCTGGGTCAACGACGCGTCACTGCTTCCAGAAGCTCCGGGAGTCAACCCGCAGGGCTCGGTGATGGCCTTTGCGGTGCGCAATGCCCGCCACTTCATAGAAACGGAACGCCCCCATGGTTGACAGCCCAGATGACAGCCCAGTTGATCGCATGCCGCTCCCCACTGCCACCGTCATCACCGGTGCAGCCGGTTGGCTCGGACGCGCACTCGTCCATCACCTCGCTGACGAAGCAGGCGACCACCAGCGCCCGGGTGTCATCCGCGCCCTCGTGCTCGACCAAGCAGAAGCCGACGCCGTCCACGCGGTCAGCGCGCGGGTCGAGACGCTGATTGGCAGCGTTGCCGATCCCGAGATCCTCGGCGAGTTGCTGACGGGCCTACCGTCTGACACAGACGTCATCCACACCGCTGGTGTCATTCATCCTCGCAACGTCGCCGAGTTCTTTGCCGTCAACGCGGTCGGCGCGGCCAATGTTGCCTCGGCTGCGAGGGCTGCGGGCGTCCGTCGCATGGTGCACGTCTCGTCGAACTCCCCGTTCGGCACGAACCCGTCCGACGGTGACACGTTTCGGGCGAACGAGCCGTACAACCCGTACCTCGGCTACGGCGAATCGAAGATGCAGGGTGAACTGGCGGTTCGTCAGCAGGTCGGTCGCGGCCTCGACGCCGTCATCGTACGCCCGCCATGGTTCTACGGACCGCTCCAGCCCGCCAGGCAAACCACGTTCTTCCGCCTCGTGCGGACAGGCCGGTTCCCGAAGTTCGGGAACGGCAACCAGCGCCGCTCGATGGTCTATCTCGACAATCTCGTCCAGGGCATCGTCAAGGCCGAGCTCACGACCGGTATCGCCGGGCGGGCCTACTGGATCGCCGACGCGCGCCCGTACACCGTCAACGAGATCATCGAGACCGTCGGCCGAGCGCTGCGCGACGAGGGATACGAGGTCAAGGACGGCGCGATGCGGCTTCCGGTGCTCGCCGGCCGCGTCGCGGAACGGGCCGACCGGCTGTTGCAAAAGACCGGGCGCTACCAGCAACAGGTGCATGTGATGGGTGAGATGGCTCATTCCATCGCGTGCGATATCGACGCGTCCCGCACCGATCTTGGTTACGAGCCGCAGATCGAACTGTACGAAGGCATGCGGCGCAGCATCCAGTGGTGCCGCAGCGTCGGGATCGACCTGTGACGACGGCGCTCGTGACTGGCGGCAGCGGGTACTTCGGCTCGCTCCTGGCAACACAATTGCGCGACGCGGGCCAAGACGTGAGGATCTTCGACCTCAACGATCCCGACGAAATCGGCGGGAGCGCCGTCGACTTCGTGCGCGGCGACATCCGCGATCCCGCTGCGGTACGTCGCGCGGTCGACCGTGTCGATGTCGTCTACCACAACGTCGCGCAGGTCCCGCTCGCCCAGGACGAGCATCTTCTCCGTTCGGTCAACGTCGACGGCACTCGGATCCTGCTCGAGGCGTGCACCGACGCCCGAGTCGCGAAGGTCGTGCACACGTCGTCCAGTGCGGTCTTCGGCGTTCCGGAGTCCAATCCTGTCCTGCCAACGACCGTGCCCCGGCCTGCTGAGGCATACGGCCATGCAAAACTCGCCGCCGAGTGGGCTTGCCTCAACGCCGCCGCCCACGGACTCGATGTCAGCATTGTTCGGCCGCGCACGATTCTCGGCCACGGTCGACTCGGCATCTTTGGAATCCTGTTCGACTGGATCGCCGACGGATCAGACGTCTTCGTTCTCGGCAACGGGCAGAACCGGTATCAGTTCGTGCACGCCGACGATCTCGCCGACGTGTGCATCAGAGCCGGTGCAGCCAGCGGCCCGAAGATCTTCAACGCCGGCACCGACCGGTTCGGAACCATGCGAGAGACACTCGAGAGCGTCTGTGCGCACGCTGCAACGGGCGCTGCTGTGCGTTCGCTGCCTGCGCGGCCGACTTCTCTGGCGATGCGGGGCGCCGCCGCTGCCGGGCTTGCACCGTTCGCGCCGTACCACTGGATCATGTACAGCAAGTCGATGTGGTTCGACACCGAGCACGTTTCAGAAGCGCTCGGCTGGACCCCGCAATGGTCGAATGAGGAAATGTTCGCGGAGAGCTACGACTGGTTCGTCGCCAACCGAGATCTGCTCGACTCCCATGACGACGAAACCACTTCGCACCATCGCCGACCGGCCAAGCAGGGCGCACTGTCGTTGCTGAAGCGGTCGATGCGACTGCTCCCCGGCTGATCCCCGGCGTCGAGAGCCACGGCGTTGTCGGCAGCGGACTCAACGAGCTGCGGTCCGAGCCAGGATTCTGCGACGTACAGGGCCGCCTCCTGGGCCAGGTGCCAGCCATCCGGGCGCGACTCGTGGTTTGCGGCGATCCCGTCTGCTTCCATCCATGCGCGCAGATCCAGCAGTTGGGATCGCTGATGGTTTGCGGCGACCGTGTCGCGAACGATTGCGTCGAGTGTCGCGTGAAGTTCGGGATCGAGAAACGGATGTGGTTGACCCATCCAGTACGGATCAACTTTCGGCGGATGGATCCACACGATCCGGGCCCCCGTCGTCAACAGGATCAAGTCGGTGATGGTCTGATAGTCGGTTCGGATCCGGCTCACATAGTTCGGATCGCGAGGATCGATCAGCCCTTCGGCGTCGCTCCACCGGCGGGGCACGACATCGCGCGCCGTGACCATCAGCATCACGACATCTGGCTGCAGTTCGACAAGGGCCGCTGGCAGTTCGACATCGAGGAGACGGTCACAGTTCGGTTGGAACGGCACGCCGTCGTCGGATGGCACCACTCCACCGCGCACGAAACCGCAACCAGAGCTCACTTCCAAGGTGACCTGGGCCAGATCGGGATGAAGGACGGCCCACTCGACCAGGCCCGCTCCCGTTGCCTCGGCGGTGGAGTCTCCGACGACCAGGATCCGGGCAGGCCGGCTGAGCGTTGGGAGTACCGGCGGCGCAACCGCAGCTGCGTCCGGCCCATGGTCTGGGGTGGAATCCGGCGCTACGTCCGGCGTGGCTTCTGGCGTGCTGCCCGTCGTGAATGTTGGCCTCGTATCTGTTGCGGCCACCGCAGTCTCGGTTGCATTCACGGCCAGCAGTGGTTGTGAATCGTCGAGCGGTCGGATGCCGGCCGCTGCCGCCAGTTCTGAGTCGGCGGCGTAGTAGATGGAAGCGCTGGCGGATGGAACTGTGATCACGACACCGAGCACTGCCGCCGTCGCAAGCACCGACCACAGCGCAGTCCGATGAGTCGACGGCCGGCTGAGTCGGATCGGCCGCTCGATCAGCCAGTACGACGCCATGGCGACGGCGATCGTGACGCCGATCTGGAGCACGAGCAGGGGCCCACCTGTCAGCCCGATCCGTGCCGGTGACATCAGGACCAAGATCGGGAAGTGGTACAGGTAGACGCCGTAGCTGATCTTGCCGAGCGCGACGAGGGGCCACACCGAAAGCATCGATGTGACCGGTCCCGGCCGCTGCAACCCCAAGAGCAGCAACGCAGTCCCGACCGCAAAGATCGGGAAGGCGCCGTAGTATGCCGGGCCACCCGCAGCCGGCAGTAAGACTGCAACGGTCACCACTGCGACCAGTGCGAAAGGGGCCATCCACGGTCGACCCTCGACACGACCAGCGGCGAGCGCTACTGCGAGTCCTGCCCCGAGCAGGATCTCTCCCGCACGCGCGGGAGTCGCCCAGTACGCAGCGTCGCGACCCCAAACCAACGCCGTGATCGGTGCAGCGGCGCAGAAGATCAGTGTCACCGCGCCGACCACTCTGGCCAGGCTGATGTCGAACCGTCGAGCAAGGCGAACGAGGCCGAGGAACGCCAGTGGCCAGATCCAGTAGAACTGCTCCTCGATCGCGAGCGACCAGTAGTGGTCGAGTGGTGAGACGATCCCAGCGTTCTTGCTCTGCAGGTCGGTGTAGCTCTCGCCGGAGAACAGTTGCACCCAGTTCGCCACTTGGAACAGCGCTCCCATCGCGTCACGGCGAAGATGATCCACTCCCTTCCAGACATCGGCAGCCGCAAGGAGTGACACCGCCGAGAGGCAGACCAGGCTGGCCGGCAGAAGGCGCTTCATCCGGCGCGCATAGAACGCCTTCGGCGCAATGCTGGCGTTCGACTCGAGTTCGCGGAGCAGCAGCGAGGTGATCAGGAAACCAGAGAGAGTGAAGAACATCGAGACACCGACGTAGCCACCGCTCATCCACGACACCTTGCCGTGGAACAGCACGACCATGGTCACTGCTACGGCGCGGACCCCGTCGAGAGCGGGTTGATAAGCGATCTTGCCGTGCTGCGGTGCCTGTCCGCCGACGGTCAGCTGGGCGGTCAGCTGGGTGGTCGACTGGGTGGTCAGCGATCGGGCCATGACACCCAACGATCGAGGAACGTCCGTACACGTGTCAGGCTGGTGAAACCGATCGCGGCGCAGATCACGACCACTGGCTCGAGGGGCGACCGGAGCCGATGTCCGCCGTAGAACAGCGCCGTCGTCACAATCACGCCGATCACCGGGCACAGGGTGATCCATCGATAGCGGCGCGCCTGGCGGAACCAACCGAGCCCGGCCACGGGGGCGAGGACCCACCAGCTCACGATCCCGGCCCATGAAGCCCACCGCATTCGTTCTTCACCGACGTCGAAGAGGACGAGCTCGCGAAGCCCATAGAGATCAGCCGCACGTAAGAGCCTCGCAGTCACGACGGCAGGGATCCGGTCCGCATGTTCGCGGGCATAGTCGATGGCTTCCCGCTGCCATCGAACCGAACGCTCGGCCGCGTCCTCTCCCTCACGTTCACCACTGAACAACAGGCATGGCCACGACCAACCGCCGAGGGCAGGTCCGTAGTACACGTCGACGCAATTCGCGCCGAGCAACGCGCCTCCGGCGTTGGTACTGACGAGGACCGGAGCATCGAATCGTCCGAGGTTGTACAGGCTCCACGGCACCAACAGCGCGATTGCCGAGACGACCAACACGGCGGCTCGGGCCAGCCACGTTCGTGTCGCGGCCCAATCGATCCGGCACGTTCGCACACCGACGAGCGCGAACAATGGCGCGAACAGGAGTACCTCGCTGCGCGCGAGCGCGGCGAGTCCGACTGCTAAACCGCACCACAGTGCACTCATCCGGCGGTAGCGCTGCACGTGGCGCATTGCAAACCACAACGCAAGCACGACCGTGAAGGTGGAGATCGTCTCGGACATGATCAAGCCGTCGTTCATCCACAGGTTCGGGTACAGAGCGGCGATGAAGGCCGCCACGACGCCAGCCCGGCGGCCGGCCATCTCCAGGGTCAAACGGCCGATGAACGGAATCGTTGCGATTCCGATCAACGTGTTCGTCGCACGCTGCCAGAACTCGTGCGGTGACAACAGACTGCTCGGGGTCAGCAGCAACGAGGTGAGTGGAGCGTGTTCGGCGCCGGGGTTACCCCCGAGCGCGTCACGGAACCAGCGTCCCTCCGCGTTCTGGCGGGCCTGCGAGCTGTAGTAGAGCGAGTCGTTGAGAAGCAGACCCTTGTTCCACTTCGTGATCAGGATCGCGATTCGAACTGCTGCGCCCACCGCACACGCGATCCAGATCCAACGCCAGGCCCTGCTGTCGAGCGACTGAGCACCGTCGAGCTCTGGTTCCGCTGGAGATTGAACGAGCATGCGGCGCGAAACCCTAGCCGGACAGTCGGGTCTGGCTTGAACTCCCGCTTGGACTCCGTCGACGAAGGCTCTCGGCGATTCCGACGATGGCGAGAGACGCGCCGATCACCACCACCGGTTCGAGAGGTGAGCGGATGCGGTGACCGCCGTAGAAGGCCAACGTGCTCACTGCGACGACAACGACCGGCGCCCACAGCAGCAGCCGCTCGGACCCTCGCCGTGTCCAGAGACCGAACACTGCAAGCGGAGCCAGCAACCAGAATGCTCCGATACCCAGGATCGATCCGAGTCGAGGCCGCCCGTCGCGAACGTCCTCGTCGATCTGATAGTCCAACCCGAACAGATCCAGCGTTCGCCCGAGTCGAGCGGCAAACACGATCGGAAGCCGCTGGGCATGGTCGGCTGCATAGGTCAAGCCATCCGCCCGCCACCGGGCCGACCGCACCGAGGTCTCCAACTGAACGGTTTCGGGATCGATGACCAGACAGAACACCGACCAGCTGCCGATCTCGCGACCGCCGTAGGTGCGATCGCAGTTCGCTCCCCGAAACGTCGTGCCATCGTTGGTCGTCAAGGTGACCGGATTCTCGAACCGGAACAGGTTCGGTCCGACCCAGGGGCTCAGCACGAGCACCGTTGTTACCGCGAAGAGTCCCAGCAGGCGCGCCCGGTTCTTCGGGCGAATCCGCCAGATCATGATCATCGCGAACAGCGGGAGCAACGCCAGTTCGCTCCGTGCGAGCACTGCAAGCCCGCCGACCACGCCGAGCAGGGCCACGTATCGAAACCCTGGCCCGGACCCGGAGCCTTCAGGCCCCGGGTCAGGCCCGGGGTCAGGCCCGGGGTCGAGTTCGGGGTCGAGCACGGAGTCGGCTTGCAACCCGACGAGGATCCAGACCGAGACCAGCAGGGTGCACAGGCTCTCCGACATGACGAGTCCGTCGTTGAGCCACAGATTCGGGTAGACAGCGGCCAAACCAGCTGCCGTCAGCCCGACGGCGGTGCCGTTGCCCTGCCTGCGCCCGAGTTCGTGCCCGACCAATCCGAGCACCGCCACGCACAGCAATCCTGTTGCGATGGTTGTCAGCCGTTGATAGTTCTGCGGCTGGTCGAACCAGCTCAGCGTCGCAGCGAGCACGGTTGTGAGTGGACCGTGTTCCGCGCCGGGGGCTCCTGTCGCCGGGTCGATGAACCACCGGCCGTCGACGAGCGCTATCGCCTGCTCGCTGTAGTAGTCGGCGTCGTTGAACCCGAAGTCGCGGTTGCGCTGGAACCCCTGGAAGATGGCCAGTCGAATCACGGCGGCGCAAACGAGCACGCCTACCATCGAGCGCCGGAACGTTGCCGACGTCTCCCCTGTCCATCGCTCGAGCCCGATGACACGACCCTACCCCGATGTCGCGGACCCGACGAAGTACAGTTGCACCCCGTGTCAGCCCGCGTCCAACGAGTCCTCAGATCGCGGGCAACACCGATCGTCGTGATCGCCATTCCGTTCCTGATTGCTGCGATTCGGCTGGCAAGCCGGCACTGGATGCCCGTCCTCGACATGGCGATGACCGAACTCCGAGTACGCGATGTCGGTACCTCTCAGACCACGCTGATCGGTCTCCCGGGTCGGATCGGCAACTTCCCGGATCAAGGCAGTCATCCCGGGCCGATCAGTTTCTATCTGCTCGCACCTCTGTATCGCCTTCTCGGCTCGTCAGGCTGGGCGTTGCTCGGCGCGACGTGCGTCCTCGCTATCGGCGTGTGCGCGGGCATCCTGACGATCGCTCGCCGACTCGGCGGCATGCGGGTCGAATACGGGGTCCTTGCGATGTTGCTCGCACTCGTCAGCGGTTTCGGCCTCGGTGTTCTCACCCAACCATGGAACCCGTACATGCCGCTGCTCTTTTGGTGCCTCGCGTTCGTCGCCGGCTGGGCGGTTCTCGCAGGCGACAGCGCAATGCTGGTCGTCGTGGTCGGGGCGGCGAGCTTCTGCGCGCAAACGCACATCTCCTACCTCACCCTGTCGATCGGGATCTGCGCCGTGACGATTGCGTTTGTTGGTTGGCAGGCACTGCGGGCCGCTGAGCCCTCCACTCGCAGCACCAGCCGCCGCCACCTGCTGATTGCAGTCGGCATCGGGGCCATTCTGTGGAGTCCCGTCTTCCTCGACCAGGTTCTGCGTACCCCCGGCAACCTCAGCATGCTCAAGGAACACTTCGCGTCGCCAGCCGAGACGGTCATCGGGTTGC
>JANOEM010000390.1:0-4138 GCA_031413195.1 Actinomycetes bacterium | reverse complement strand
GCTCTGGCAAGGACGAGATGGACGATGTTCTCGGTCAGTTCGTGTTCGCCCCACGTGATGAAGATCTTGGTGCCGTTGATCGCCCACTGACCATCGTCGAGCGGAGTCGCCGAGGTTCGCACCGCACCGAGATCGGACCCTGCATCGGGTTCGGTCAGGTTCATCGTGCCGGTCCACGTGCCATCGATCAGACGAGACAGGAACAGATCGCGCTGGCGTTGATCGCCCCAACGTTCGAGGAGTTCGATCGCACTCTGGGTCAGCACCGGGTTGAGCGATAAAGCCATGTTGGCCGAGCCGAACATCTCTCGTACGGCCGTTGCGATGGCGGTCGGAAATCCGCCACCTCCCGCGTCGGCACTCGCGGACAACGCAGTCCAACCACCGCTGCCGTACTCACCAAACGCGTCGGCGAGTTCGGGCGCCGTCGTGACCACACCGGTCGCAACATCGAACGATGCCCCGATCAGGTCACCGATCCGGTCGGTGGGGGCGATGACCTCCTCAGCGAGCTTGGCGAAACCCTCGAGAACGTCCCGAACCGAGGCGAGGTCGATCCCCTCGAACGCCGGCAGAGCGAGCACGTCGTCGAGCCCGGCAAGTCGCAGCGCGTCGATGATCGTGTCGGTCGGGGCGGTGTATTGGTTCATCTCGATTGGTCACATACTTCGGCGGTCACACGCTTCGGCGGTAACGCCCGCCAACTTCGAACAGGGTGTCGGTGATCTCACCGAGCGAGCACGAACGAACGGCGTCGACCAGAACTGCAAAGAGGTTCTCGTCGCCGAGCGCCGCGGATCGGAGCCGCTCCAGCGCCGGCGGTTGCTCATGGGCGTAACGCCGTTGGAAGTCACGCAGCCGCTCGATCTGGTCGTCCTTCTCGGCGTCGCTGGAGCGGGCGAGATCGATGACATCAGCAACGGCGTCACCGGTCTCTACGACGGCTTCCGCGACATCGAGGAACGTGTTGACCCCGATGATCGGCAACGAGCCGTCGTGCTTGCGTTGCTCGTACACCATTGATTCGTCCTGGATCCGGCCGCGCTGGTAGCCGGTCTCCATCGCGCCGAGCACGCCACCGCGCTCGGAGATCCGGTCCATCTCAGCCAACACGGCGGCCTCGACCAGGTCGGTGAGTTCCTCGACGATGAAACTGCCCTGGAGCGAGTTCTCGTTCATCGTCAGACCCCACTCGCGATTGATGATCAACTGGATCGCGAGCGCCCGCCGCACGGACTCGGCCGTCGGAGTGGTGACTGCCTCGTTGTAGGCGTTGGTGTGCAAGCTGTTCGCGTTGTCCGAGATCGCGCACAACGCCTGCAACGTGGTCCGGATGTCGTTGAAGGCCATCTCCTGCGCGTGCAGCGACCGGCCGCTCGTCTGAATGTGATACTTCAGCTTCTGGGAGCGGTCGTTGGCGCCGTACCGATCACGCATCGCGATCGCCCAGATCCGCCGCGCAACTCGTCCGAGAACCGTGTACTCCGGGTCCATCCCGTTCGAGAAGAAGAAGCTGAGGTTGGGGGCGAAGTCGTCGACGTTCATCCCCCGCGCAAGGTATGACTCGACGTAGGTGAACCCGTTGGACAACGTGAACGCGAGTTGCGACAACGGGTTCGCGCCGGCCTCGGCGATGTGATAGCCGGAGATCGACACCGAGTAGAAGTTGCGTACGTCGTGCTCGACGAACCATTCGGCGATGTCGCCCATCGCCTTGAGGCTGAACTCGGTCGAGAAGATGCACGTGTTCTGGCCCTGGTCCTCTTTGAGGATGTCGGCCTGAACCGTGCCGCGCATCGTGCGCAGCGTTGCAGCACGGATCTCGCGGGCCTCAACCTCGTCGGGTTGGCGGCCGTTGACGGCTGCGAACTTGTCGAGTTGCTGGTCGATCGCGGTGCAGACGAACATCGCCAAGATCGTTGGAGCGGGGCCGTTGATGGTCATCGAGACCGACGTCGTCGGATCGCACAGATCGAACCCGTCGAACAACACCTTCATATCGTCGAGGGTGGCAATCGACACGCCGGAGTTGCCGACCTTGCCATAGATGTCGGGGCGTTCTGCGGGATCGAAGCCGTAGAGAGTGACCGAGTCGAACGCGGTGGACAAGCGGGTCGCCGGTTGCCCCTCGGACAACAACTGGAACCTGCGGTTGGTGCGCGCCGGACCGCCTTCGCCGGCGAACATGCGCGCCGGGTCTTCTCCTTCGCGCTTGAACGGGAACACCCCAGCGGTGAACGGGAAGAAGCCGGGGAGGTTCTCGCTGCGCAGCCAACGCACGAGCGCGCCGTGATCGTCGAAGCGGGGCAACGACAGCTTCGGGATCAAGGTTCCCGACTGCGATTCCCGAACCGGACGATTCGGCCCGGTCAACTCGGCCTGGCGAGCCGGCCACGCCTGCAGCAACGCCTGGACCGAACGATCGAAGGCGATCGCGTTGTCCTCGGCGAGTCGATTCACATCGGTCACGTCGTGGCCTTCGGCCTGCAGCATCGATGCGGTCGCCAGGATCTGTTGCTGCCGTTGGGCGACAACGGCCTGCTGCGCGGTGTGAGCGTGGTAGCTGCGAACGACCTCGGCGATCTCGGCCAGGTAGCGCTGCCGTGCGGGCGGCACGATGACCCCGATACCTGTGGACGTCTTGGTGTGTACCGGCGACAGGCTTCCCTCGTGGACCCGGAGACCATGCTTGCCAAGAACGCCACGAAGATGTTGGTACAAGCCGGTGACGCCGTCGTCGTTGAAGCGTGCGGCCACCGTGCCGAACACCGGCAGCTCGGTGATGTCGACGTGGAACAGTTCACGGTTTCGGGCAAATTGCCGGCGCACGTCACGCAACGCGTCTTCGGCTCCGCGACGCTCGAACTTGTTGATCACGATGACTTCGGCGAAGTCGAGCATGTCGATCTTTTCCAGCTGCGACGCTGCGCCGAACTCGGGCGTCATCACGTACATCGGAACATCGACGTGGGCAACGATGGCAGCATCACCCTGGCCGATTCCCGGCGTCTCGACCACGACGAGGTCGGCACCCCAGGCCTTGCAGGCCGCGATCACGAGGTCGAGGCAGGGCGGCACCTCGATCCCTGCAACGCGCGTGGCCAACGACCGGAAGAAGATGGTGGAACCATCGATCGCATTCATCCGGATGCGGTCGCCCAACAGAGCCCCGCCACCGCGGCGACGGGTCGGATCGATCGCGATCACCGCGATGCGCAACTTGTCGGCCTGATCCAGACGGAACCGACGCAACAGTTCGTCGGAGAGTGACGACTTACCCGAGCCGCCGGTGCCCGTGATGCCGAGAACGGGGACGACCCGGCGTGCCGCCGCAGCGTGGATCGACGCGATGAGATCCGGGGTGGCGGTTGCGGATTCGAGCACCGTGATCGTGCGCGCGAGGGCCCGTTCGGAGCCCGCGAGCAGTTCGTCGATGTCCGGGATGTTCTCGGTCTCGAGCGGACGGTCCGATTCGCGAATCATCGAGTTGACCATCTGCGGCAGCCCCATCTGCTGACCATCATGCGGTGAGAAGATCCGCGCGACCCCGCGGGCATGCAGTTCAGCGATCTCGCTCGGCACGATCACGCCACCGCCACCGCCGTAGACGCGCACATGGCCGATGCCTTCTTCGGCCAGACGATCGAGCAGATAGCTGAAGTACTCGAGATGGCCGCCCTGGTACGAGCTGATCGCCAGGCCGTGGACGTCTTCCTGCAGTGCGGCGCGCACCACCTCGTCGACGGAGCGATTATGGCCGAGGTGGATCACCTCGGCCCCTTGGGCCTGCAGGATCCGGCGCATGATGTTGATCGATGCGTCGTGACCATCGAAGAGGCTGGCCGCGGTGACGAACCGGACTGGGTTGACAGGCTCGTGGAGGTTCACCGACTCGGTCATCGCCGGAAAGTATACGACCGGTTAGTTAGTTCGCCTGAAGAAGCAGCGACTCCCGCCCTCACGGTTCGGGTTCATCGAGCATGCTGTCCGGGAGCAGGAGCTGATCCCGCGGGAAGTTCTGCCGCGTCGCCTTCACCACGACCTGGAATGCGCCGCTGACTGGCACGGCCAACAGTGCACCGACGATGCCGAACAGTTCCACCGCGAGCAGCACACTCAACAGCACCGACAACGGGTT
>JANOEM010000389.1:0-8503 GCA_031413195.1 Actinomycetes bacterium | reverse complement strand
GCGCGCTACCTGAATCTTCAGGCAACGGAGCCGATTCTCCTTCCGGGCGCCGCTGGCGCGAAAGGCAAACTCACTTCCAACGCGCGGAACGGGCGATGAATCTCGAAACCATTCTCCGTTCCGTGCCGACGCTGCAGGTCGATGGCCCGCTCAAAGAAACGTCGCGCTGCAGCGCAATCTCGGTGAGCACGAAGCAGGAAGTCGATCGTGTGGCCATCGCGGTCGACGGCCCGGTACAGATACTTCCACTCACCGCCGACTTTGATGTAGGTCTCGTCCATCCGCCAACTCGATCCCACAGGGCGTTTGTGCCGGCGAAACACTGCGGCCAGGATCGGCAGGATCTTGATCGCCCACCGATGCACCGTGGCGTGATCGACGAAGACACCGCGCTCGGCCATCATCTCTTCGATGTGCCGCAGGCTCAGCGGATAGGCCGCGTACCAGCGCACGTAGATCAGCATCACCTCCAACGGGTAATGCATCCGCTTGATCACCTTGCGCAGTGCCTCGATCATCCCCGTCATCCCGTCGTCAGCATCGGCTCAGGTTATCAGCACCGGCTTATTGCGACAGAACCCAAATGACTTGCTTCAGCAGCGCCATCCTGCCGGGCGACCTGCCGGGCGACCTGCCGATTGTCCCTGGGCCGGCATCGAAGGTAGATGCGCTTCGCTGGGTGGTCGAATACCTGAGTCCGGGCACTCAGCGTCGAGGCGCAGGTCGCGCATGAGGATCCCTGTGGTCCCGCGTGGTTGCACCAGTTCATCGTGGGATGGCATACCCGGAAGCCGCACATAGCCAGCGGCAGCTGATGGCCGGATGCGCGTGGCCAGTCCATCGATTTCAACGCCACATTGCCAATCGCCAACCGCAACGTCCGCGAGACCATCGAGTCCGCATGGCGGACCAATCACATGATGGAAGTCCTCGCGGTCGAGCACCAACTTTTGGTGGGCGCGAACAACTCGGCGTCCGAGCTCAACGGAATGCTGGCCCACCAAGCGTCCCACGATCCGTTGACCGGACTGTTCAACCGTCGCGGTGCGATCGATTCGCTCGAGGCAGCGCTCGCCATCTCGACCGACGAGAAGCCGGTCGGGCTGCTGTACCTGGACCTCGATCGCTTCAAGCACATCAACGACACACTCGGCCATCGCGGTGGTGATCAGTTCATCGCCGTGATCGCTGATCGGCTCGCGCGAAGCATCGATCCCGGTGCCACCGCAGGACGAATCGGTGGCGACGAGTTCATTGCAGTGCTCCCCAACTGCGACCTCGGCGCGAGCATGGCAGTCGCCACCCGGATCGCCTCGGTTCTCGCGCAACCCGTCCACGCCGAGGGCCGCGAGGTGCCGTCGTCGTCGGTCAGCATCGGCGTCGCCGTCGGACCGGCACACGGGGGAGGCAGCAGCGAGTTGCTGCGACACGCGAACGCGGCACTGCATCGAGCCAAGGGCGCCGGGCGCAACCGGGTCGAGGTCTTCGATGGTTCAGTCCGGACCGAGCTCAACCAACGGGTCAACAACGAACAGGCGCTGCGCCGAGCGCTCGACGACGGCGACATCGTCGCCTACTTCCAACCCGAGGTCGACGCCACGACCGGGCAGGTCGTCGGGGCCGAGTTGTTGGCGCGATGGATCCGCAGGGACGGTGTCGTAGTGCCCGCCGCCGAGTTCTTGCAGGTCGCCACCGAGGCGGGACTGCTCGAACGGATGACCGACCATGTGATGCAACAGGCCCGGCCGTTGATCCGCAGGCTCAGCACGCTCGGCTTGCCGGAGGGGTTCCGGTTCCGCCTCAATCTACCCCCGCGAGCGACCGAGAGAAGCTGGCGCGACAATCCCCTCGACATCCTGCTCCACGGCATCAACCCTTCGCTGTTGACGGTGGATGTCACCGAGTCCGCGGTCGCAGACGACCTGCCGGCTGCCGCAGCAAACCTTGCCGCTCTGCGAGTTCGCGGCGTACGCGTCTGCCTCGATGATTTCGCCCGGGGCGTGTCGTCGCTGAGCTTGCTGCGCAAGCTACCGATCGATGAGGTCCGAATCGACCGGACATCGATCGACACGATCACTGCTCACCCGCACGACCGGGCGATCGTCCGGTCGATCATCGGGCTCGTTCGAGAGATCGGCCTCACCGCGACAGCCGATGGCGTCGAGACCGGCGCCCAGGCAGACGTGCTGATCGCACTGGGCTGCATCCGTCATCAGGGCCACCTGTACTCCCGTGCGCTCCAAGCATCAGATTTCGACAACTACCTTGCAGCCTCGATGGTCCAGCGATATGGGCAGAGCACTGCGACCGCCGACCGGGACGACGCCGAAGACCTTGACACGCAGGTCTGGTCGACGGGCGAGATCGAGTGAGGTCCGTGGCCTAGCGGCCGCGAGAAATCGAATGCTCTGCGATCACTGCGGAAACGACGTGCCACTCGGTCAACGGACATGCGGCCACTGCGGTGCCTCGGGCGACGCAGGTGCGACAGCCCGGAACACAGAATCGGCCGTCTTCACGATCGTTGAGCAGACCCAACGTGTCGAAGCACGGCCGGACACATGGCCGACGCCTTCACCGGCGGGGAAGGAACCCATCGTTCCTGCAGGGCACAGAACGCGAGCCACGCCGCTGGTCGTCATCGCCGTCGGCGCCGGCATCGCGACTGTTGCCGGGTCGTTCATGCTCGTGTCCACCCTGACGTCGGATGCCCCCATCCCTCAGTACCTGGGTGACTACGGCCTCAACGATCTTGGCGGCGGCACCACGTTCCAGGTTGCCTTCTTGATCGCCGGCGTCTTGCTCTTGGTGGGCGCCATGATCGTGCGACAGGCCGGGTCGGATCACAGTGTTCGATTCGGTTCCGGGCTGATCAGTGGTGTGGGGCTGGCGCTCGTACCCTTTGTCGCCTTCATGTGGGCGAGCGCCAATGCGGTGGCCAATCGAGCCCTGCTCCAGGCCGAGTCGATCGCCGGCGCGGGCGGCGGTGGGCAGGTCTTCGAATCTCAGCTCGGCGTCGGATTCTTCGTCCTGATCGGCGGTGGGGTACTGGGCATTGTTGCCGCGTTGATCGCCTCGACTCGCGGAGGCGACGATGGTGCGGAACCGCTCAACACCTCGCTCTGCGTCACCGGAGCGCTTGCCTGCCTAGCAGCGGCGGCCGGCCAGTTGATCCCCCAGAACGGCGGCCGATTCGGGGACAACTTCACCAACAGCTTCACCGGCGCATCCAGCATCTCCAGCCGTCTCGCCATGATCGCTGTCGTCGCGGCCGGCGGCATCGTTGGATTCCTGCTCGCGAGAAGGTTCGGTCTCGGTTTGGTTCTTGGTTCGGTGAGTCTCTACCTCTGGCAGTGGCTCACGTCGATCCTCGAAGTGGGTGACTACCCAGCACCCCCGGCGCTCGGCAATCCGGGCAACCTCGACGGCAAACCCCACATCGTGACAACGGTCGGGGTCATAGTCATCGTGCTCACCTACTGCGCGTTGGCGTGGTCGGCCCGACCGGCGCGATCAGGTTTCGGTGTCGGCAGCCGCGAGTAGGTCGGCACTGGCGGCGAGCGCCGTCGCCAGGCCGGCGGCCCGCTCGATCACGGTCGCGACATAATGCCCGGCGACCGTGCTCTTGCCCATCAGCGGCGGATCGCCGAGCGAACGCAGGAGCAACGTCGGATCATGATTGACAACGATCAATTCCGCAGGGGGTAGCTGCGCGACCGGACGCCACAGGTCGATCGGCTTGGGCAGGTTCGCCGGTGGGTTCGATCGAACCTGGCGGCGATGCTGCTGCGATTGGTTGCGGCGCGGTGTGTTCATTCGTCGTCCTCGGTGAGGAGTGCGTCGGATCGCAAGCCGAGTGCAACCCGCAGCTGGTGAGCATTGAGATCCGCCAGCGAACTGGACTTGGGCAGGACGAGGTCGGCGATGTGGCGCTTTCCGGCCACGATTTCCTCGACCCTTTCATCAACGGTACCGGGGCAGACCAAGCGGTGCGACACGACCGTCTTCGTCTGGCCGATCCGCCAAGCCCGGTCACGGGCCTGATCCTCGACGGCCGGGTTCCACCAACGGTCGTACAATACGACGTGGCTCGCCGCGGTCAGGTTGAGGCCTGTGCCGCCGGCCTTCAACGACAGCACCAGGGCTCCTGCACCGGTGCCCTCTTGGAATTCGGTAACGAGATGATCACGTGCGCCGCGGGCGAGGCTGCCGTCATAGCAGGAAATCGGCATGCCGGTGACCTCGGTCAGGTGCGCAGCGAGGCGACGCCCCCACGAGGCGAAGTGGGTGAAAACGAGGATCCGCTCGCCCGCGGCGAACACCGACTCGATGATCTCCTCCAGCCTCGAGAGCTTTCCGGACCGACCTGCCAGCGGTGAGCCATCGTCGACGTAGGCAGCCGGGTGATTGCAGATCTGCTTGAGCGCCGTGATCGCCGCGAGGATCGCGCCCTGCTTTGGTTCGGCGTCAGCGTCAGCGGAATTGGCGACCAGGCCATCGAGTACCGCCTGATACAGGCCGATCTGTTCGGGCGTCATCGTGCAGTGGTCAAGCTCGTCGATCTTGTCCGGAAGTTCTGCTGCGACTTCGGGCTCGGTCTTGGTCCGGCGGAACACGAGAATCCCGTTCAGGGCTCGCAGCGCGGCTTCACCCTCGCCCGACATCTGGGCGATGAACGCGGGACGCGTCCCGACCAAGCCTGGGTTGGTGAAGTCGAGGATCGACCAAAGGTCACCGAGCCCGTTCTCGACAGGCGTGCCGGTGAGCGCAATTCGGCTGCGCGCCGAGATCCGCCGCAACTGCTGGGCGGACTCATTGGTGGGGTTCTTGATCGCTTGCGCCTCGTCCAGCACCAACCGGTGCCACGGGCGCTGCGACAGCATCTCGATGTCTCGAACGGCGGTGCCGTAGGTCGTGATCACGACATCGGTGTTGGCCAGCCGGTGTTGGAACTCTGCTTCGGTGGCACGAGTCGCGCCGTGGTGCACCAACACTCGCAGGCCGGGGGTGAAACGTTGCGCCTCGAGCGCCCAGTTGCCGACGACGGCGGGGGGTGCAACCACGAGCACCGGACCGAGCCCAGGCGTGCGCGCCAAGTGGGCCAACACCGTCGGCGTCTTGCCGAGCCCCATGTCCAACGCAAGGCATCCGCCGAGCTCGGCGGCATCGAGGAAACCGAGCCACGCCAGAGCTTGGGCCTGATAGCTGCGCAATTCTCCTTCGAAACCGTCGGGGCTGGTGACCGGCTCGGTCGACACTTCCTTGGCTCGTTGGAATAGCTCGGTCGCCCAACCGCTGCCTTCGACGGTGATCCCGCCGGACAACGACGAACCCTCGAGGCCGATCCCGTGGCGGAGAATCTCTGCGCCGGTGAGTTGCTTGGTGGCGGCGCGTTCGGCGAGCGCTGCCGCTGCCTCCTTGAGATCGACCCGGTCGAGCTCGATCCATTGGCCGCGTGACCGCACCAACGGGCGAGCTTCGGTCGCCAGCCGAGCGACCTCTGCAGCCGTGAGCTCGACGTCGTCGAAAAGGACCGACCAGCGCACGTTGCTGAGTTGGTTGGCGCCGACGACGGACTCTCCGGCGATATCGGCGAACAGCCGCAATGACGGAGAGGGTTTGCGCCGCGAGAGTGCGGGGACGCGAACTTCGAAACCGGCGGATTGCAGCATCGGCCCGGTGTCGGTCATCAGTTCCCAGGCCTCGGATTGACTGAGGACAACGCGACCACGGCGCAACTCGCCGGCACGCATCAGGACCGGAAACGCTCGCTCCAGCCGGGACAGTTCGTCGGCCATCTGCTTGGTGTCCCGACTGTCACCGAGCGCAACCTCGATCGGCAGCGGCTTGCCCTTGGCGCCGGGTCCGAAAACCTGGAGAAGCCATGCCCCACCGGAATCCGGTGGTTCGAGCTGGATGATGAGTCGCGGACGGTTGGCGGCAGTGACCGAACCGGACCACTGACCGAGCCGTCTCGCGAGTTCACTCGCCGGCACTGTCGGGGCCGGGAAGATCGAACCATCAAGCCGCGTCGTGAAGGCCTCTGCGAGTTGGGCCGAGTTCGAGGTGACCGGGGGAGGCGCCGGTAGCTCGAGACGGCTGGCAGCCTCGCTGACGATGGCTTCGACGACAGCGCCGACCACGGCATGACTGATAGCGCGCGCATCAGCTGTCGACATCGTCGCCACCGGTCCGGGCATCGAGCCGATCAACTGCTTCAACTTCTCGTCGTCGAGCAACGCAGGCAGCCACTTGACACCGGCGTCGACGAGACGGCTCTGCGGTCGTTTGTCGAATCGCAAGGTCGGCACGACGGCACCTTGGGCAACGAGTCGTACCCCTTCGAGAGCCGCCCGGCCGAGCCAAACCACACACTGGCCGACCCCGGCTCGACCGAGACCACCTGCGACGGCGATCAGCCAGCCGAGTGCACCCTTGACCGGAATCGTCAGCGCCTCGGCGCGGATTCCGGATGGCAGCAACACGCTGGGGCACGGTTCCCAACCAACCGCCGGACCACCGATCGCTTCCAGCCTGTCGGCGAGTTCGGCGTTCGTCGCCGCTGCAGTTCCGGGTCCGGCTGCCCACACCACGACCTGACCGTTTGACCACGATGCTTGCAGGCGGACTTCGCCGACGACTTCGCCGACCACGTCGGCGCCGGAATCCGAAGCCGGGATCAGCGAGACGAGGATCGCCTCGAGCTTGGCCAGTTCTTCTTCGAAATCCGCGACCACTTGTCCGCGCTCGTCGGCAGGTAACCCGCGCACGGACGCGAGGTTGTCCTCGGTGTCGTTGATCAAACGCAACAGCATCTGCTGGGACGAGTCTGGTTCGGATTGGAACAGAGCGAGTTGGGCGGTGGTGGCGCGACCTTCCGCGACCGCCCACGTTGCCGACTCGAGCTCCCGTGTCATTTCAGGCATGGTGTGCACACAACATAGCGGTGTCGTCGGCATTGCAGAACCGCTTCGGCCGGCGCGAGCCGAACGACTCAGCCAGTTGCGGGTGTGCCGCCTTCGTCGGGCACCGGTCGATCCAGTCGATCAACCTCGAGTCGTGCTTCGGCGAGCGCTTGCAGGCGCATCTGTGCAGCACGCAACGAGTCGTCGATTGCCTGCTGCCGGCCCTCGATCTCGGGCCGGCCGACAGCCGGCGGCGCAACAAGCGTCGCGACCGCATTCTCCAACGACACGACCGACGGTTCGACTGCCGCGATCGCCGCCTGCCGATGACTCGCCGGCAGACCAGCGGCTGCGATCAGCCGGTCGTCGAGCGCCAGAGCCATCTGTTCGATCGAGGCTCGGGCATCACCGAACGCTGAATCCGAAAGAGTCGGGTTGTTGCGCACCGCCGATACGGCATCCACCAATCGGCGGTGCAGCTTGGCTTCCGGGGTGTGGCTCCCTGCCCATGCCGGCGGTGCCTTGGTGGCAACGCCCGGAACCACTTCGTTCGACCGCGCGGTCAATCGCTTCTGCCGCGCCGCGAAGACTCCGATGCCGCCCGCGCCAAGCACGACAGCGGCGATCACCGCGACCAGGACGAAGAACATCAGTTCTTCCGCGACTGATACAGGATGATCAGCGTGATGATCACCAACAATGCGACGATCGCGGCCGTGATGATCTTGACCTTGCTCCACGGGCGCGCGCCCTGGACCTCGCCGGTCACACCGTTGATGTAGACCTGGAATGGCTTCTCCTGATAGATCACGGTCAGCAGCCAGATCGGCATCAGCAGATGCTTGTAGGTCATCTGGAGCCAGGTGATGTCGCGACTGTGGATCCGTTGTTGGTCGCCGCCGATGTCCCGGCGAATGGTCTGGTCGATGCCCTGCTCCATCTTGCCGGTCGCCTCACCCAACAACTCCTGGACGTCGTGGTCGTAGGTCCGGCAGAGGTGGCCCGCGACGAACTCGGGCGAGTAGGGCTTGGCTGTGTCGGTCGGCCAGGGTTCCAGCTTGGCGACTCGTGCCCGGTCGAATCCGTCGTTGGCGAAAACGGTGATGTCGTCGAAGCTGTCGTGTACCTCGCCCGCGACGCTCGTCCAGTCGGTGCGGGTTTCGGTTCGCTCGTTATCGCCGGAGCCAACGGTGACCGTGTAACTGTCACCGCGTTCACCGCGATAGACAGTGTCGGTTTCGGCGTCATAGGTGAAGTACGCGGTGTAGACGCTCGAGAACGACCCTGTGCGGTTGTAGGTCTTGAACTCAGTCGGTGCGAAACGGCGGCTGTTGATCCACTTGTCGATCAGTTCGGTCGCCGTCTTCTGATCGATCGAGAACGGCACCACGCCGTCGACCGCCAACCTGGTCGGAGCGTTGTGGACGTCGTCGCGTTGAATCGGGGTCGCGCAGTAGGGGCATCGTTCGGCGGTCATGCTGCCTGTGAAGGTGGTGTGTCCTCCGCAGTTCTGGCAGACGATCTCCTTGCCGTCTGAGGTCTGCTGGTTCTGGCCACCGGACTTGCCGGCACGTAACACCTCGAGCGCCGAACGGAGA
>JANOEM010000388.1:0-2204 GCA_031413195.1 Actinomycetes bacterium | reverse complement strand
TCGAATCGCCGCGTGCCCGCAACAAGATCCGCCAGTGGTTCAGCCGTGAACGCCGCGACGACGCGCTCGAGTCGGGTCGTGACGAACTCGCCAAGGAGTTCCGCCGTGAAGCGCTGCCGGTCCAGGGCATGTGGGCCTCCGACGTGCTGCTCGCCGAGATCCATTCACACGGCTATGCGGATCTCGAGACTGCTCTCGTCGCGATCGGCGAACGTCACCTCTCGGCGCGTTCATTGGTCCAAAAGGTTGCTCGCGACATGCGTGCTGGCGACCAGGCCGAGCAGCTCTCGGTTGCGCCGGTCCTGCGTCCGCGCGGGTTCCAGCGTGCCCGGTCGAACGTCGGGATCCATGTCGAGGGCCTCGACGACGTGCTCGTTCGGTTGTCGCGATGCTGTACACCAGTGCCCGGCGACGAGATCATGGGCTTCGTCACGCGGGGGCGAGGTGTCAGCGTGCACCGCTCCGATTGTGCGAACGCGGTGTCGTTGATGAGCGATCAGTCATCCCGACTGATCGACGTCGAATGGGATGGCGGCGACCGCAAGACGGTCTTCCGGGCCGGGGTCGAGGTCGTCGCGCTGGACAGGTCGAGGCTTCTTCGCGATGTCGCCAACTCGCTCAGCGAGCAACACGTCAACATCGTCGCGTGCAGCACCCACACCGGCAACGACCGCGTCGCCAAGATGCGATTCGAATTCGAGCTCGCGGATCCCAACCATCTCGACTCGGTGTTGCGCACGATCAAGACGATCGACGGCGTGTACGACGCCTACCGGCTCGTCCCCGGCAAGGGATCCTGACGCCCGTACTCGTGTCTTGTCCGCCGTCACCGAAACGGCCCGAGTGTTCGGCAAGCCGGTGCCCTAACCTTGACGCCCATGCCCGAGTTCCAGACCAGCCCAGGGATGCGCGACATCCTTCCGCCGGACTCAGCTCGTTGGCGTCGGTTTCAGGCGGTGTTCGCATCGGTCGTTGAATCCGCTGGTTACGGCGAGATCATGCCGCCGCTGATGGAGGATCTCGGGGTTTTCCATCGCCTCGGCGATGCGACGGATGTCGTGACCAAGGAGATGTACGAGTTCGTCGACAAGGGCGGTCGTCACGTCGGTCTGCGCCCCGAGCAGACAGCTAGCGTGTGCCGGGCCTTTGCTCAGCATCGACCGCTCACACCTTGGAAGGTGTACTACGCGGGTCCGAACTTTCGCTACGAGAAGCCGCAACGGGGCCGTTACCGCCAGTTCGATCAGGTGGGTATCGAAGTGCTCGGTGCCGATGACCCGTACCTCGATGTCGAAGTCATCGCGCTCGGGTGGGAGTTCTACCGCCGGCTCGGGCTGACACAAGTGACGTTGTTGCTGAACAGTCTCGGCGAACCCGAGGACCGCGCCCGTTACGTCGAAGCGCTGCGTTCCTACTTCGAGAGCCACATCGACTCACTCACCGAGGACAGTCGGATCACTCTCGCGAAGAACCCGTTGCGGGTGCTCGATTCCAAGCGTGAGCCGGATCAGGCCGTGATCGGTGGCGCTCCTCGGATCGAGCAGTTCTACAGCCCCGATGCCGCCTCCCACTTCGCTGCAGTGACGCAGGGTTTGAGCGATCTCTCGATTCCGTTCACCATCGACAACACCCTTGTTCGCGGATTGGACTACTACCGGCGAACCACGTTCGAGTTCCAGGGCGGCACCCTCGATTCTGCTCAGAACGCGCTCGGCGGCGGCGGTCGCTACGACGGCCTCGTCGAGTCATTGGGCGGACCCCCTACCCACGGCGTCGGGTTTGCGCTCGGCCTCGACCGCACGCTTCTCGCCTGCGACGACGAGGGCGTGTTCGCCGCGCCGGACACCTCGGTTGCGGTGTTCGTCGTCGACACAACCGGTGGAGCACACGCGATGCGCGCCTGCGCCGAGTTGCGGGCTGCCGGAATCAGCGCCGATCGGGCGTTCGAGAACCGGAGCATGAAGAGCCAGATGAAGGCCGCCGACCGCAGCGGGGCACAGGTCGCAGTCATCATCGGCTCGAACGAGGTCGACGCCGGGATGGCCGTCGTCCGGCCGCTGCGCGGCGCAGACATGCAGCGTGAGGTTCCTCGCGACGATCTGATTTCTGAAGTGAGACAGACCCTTGAACAGGCTGTCGGAGAGGCAACGCGATGTCTGCTACCAGCATGCGCACCCACATGCGCGGAGAACTCCGCAGCGACC
>JANOEM010000387.1:0-10182 GCA_031413195.1 Actinomycetes bacterium | reverse complement strand
AGCTGGAGGGGCTCCGTTCAGAACTGAATAAGATCCATAGCGACCATAGCCTGACCGGGCTTAATCTCCGGAAAAAAGTGGAAAAAGTAATGGGGCTCCTTTTTGAGGGGAGTATCCTGGAGCCGTCGGATCCGGTGACGTGCCGGGCAGGTCGCTCATGGATCAACCGTTGCCGTGGTGATCGTGACCGCTCATGCTGCGCGACATCATCAGTGTCATCGCGGTCCCTCCTGTGGCTTCGATGAGCTTCACCTAGATCGTGGGCTCTGACGATGCCTGTTGACAGAGACGTTGGGTCAGCCCTGAAGGAGAGCTTGCATCTCGGTGATCTCGGCCTGTTGCGCCTTGATGATGGTGTCGGCAAGCGCGAGGACGTCGGCATTCGAGCCGTTGGCCTTGACTGTCTGGGACTGGCTGACGGCGCCCTCGTGGTGGGCGATCATCATCTGCAGCCAGATCTGGTCGAAGTCGGCGCCGGACATTGCCGCCATTGCGTCCATTTGCCCGGCGGTCATCATGCCTTCCATCGAGGACATGTCGTGGCCTTCCGAAGCATCCATAGCTACGGGTTCGCCGGCCGCGGTCAGCCAGCCCGTTATGAGTTCGACTTCGGGGTCCTGGGCGCCCTTGATTCGGGTGGCGAGGTCGACAACTTCTGGGCTGGCGCCGACGTTGGGATCGAGGGCGATCTCGGCCATCTCGATCGCCTGCTCGTGGTGGGCGATCATTCCTTGGGCGAATTCGATGTCGGCGGCGTTTAGTGATGCGGTCGCGACGGAGCCGGAGGCAGCGGTGTCGGTGGACGTTGAGTCATCGGATCCGCAGGCGGCAAGGGTGACGGCGAGAGCGAGGGCGATGGTGGGTGCGGCAAGACGGCGAAGGGGCATGGGGAGGCCTTTCAGGATTAGCTACTACAGAATGTAGTATAGACCGGAGTTGGAATCTGTTGGCGCGCCCACCCCGGACTGACTGGACGACGGCGGTGAAACGACCATTGCGGCAGTGATGGCCACGATCACGAGCCCAATCGCGAACTCGGTGAGGACTGCCTGGCGCAGACCGCCGACGTGGTGGGATAGCTGCGCCGAGTCGTTCAGGCGGTGTTCGACTCGCCGCCGGTTGGCGTTGGCGATCCCGAGCATGACGGCGAGCACAACGACCTTGGCGGCGAGAAAGCGGCCGTGATTGACATCGAGTAGATCGGTCGGGTTGCCGACGAGGCGAACGGTTTGAATGAGTCCCGTGCCGACGAGCACGGCAACGCTGGTCGCCGCGACTTTGGAGAAGCGGCGCACGGCGGGCACCATCACATCGACCTTGGTTTTGGGGATGACGATCCAGCCGACGATCGCAAGTCCGGCGATCCAGGCCGCTGCCGCGGCGTGGTGCGCGACGTCAGTGATCACACCGATCTCTGACCATCGCATCGAACGCGAGTGGCCAGCGAACGCCCACGTGCCGAGCAACCCGAGCCCTGGGATCGAGACAGAGGTCCAATACACGTCGGGTTGCACGAGGCGGGCGTGAAACAGCACAAGCCACATCGACAACGCGAGCGCGATGCGCAGCGCGAACGCCATCCCGGCATCTGTGGTGGTGGCGGCTTCGATCGACCCGAACGACGACCACGGTGCCTTGCCGCTGACATCAGAAGCAATCACGAGCAACTGCAAGAACCCGAGGACGGCGGTGGCGATCAGCGCCCGACTGAGGATGCGTCGCAGTATCGGAAGCGTGCCTGCACCTGACCATACGTGCGCAGCAGTGAGCAGGGTCCCGACGATCGCCATGATCGCCAGGTAAGACGCGTAACGCAGCACCCATCGCGTGGCGGTGGACGTCGAGTACGTGCCGTCGCCGCGATCAACCGAGATCTCCTCGATGACCGCTGCGGTCGTTGGAGTTGTTGCAGCGTCCGCAGGCATTGTTGTCGGGGTTACAGCAACTGTCGTCGGGGTTGGGGCCGTGAACGTGAAGTCGACGCGGCCGGTGATTGGGTGACCATCGGGGCCGACGAGTCGCCATCGCAGCGACACGGGCCCTGGCTGTAGTTGTGGGAGCGGGGTAACCACCTGGGTGTCGCCGGCAGCGCCGTGGGTTGATCCGCTCAGGTCGCTGCGGGCGCCGGTGGCGTCGATCAGCGTGACCGTCATTGTTTCCAGCGGCACCGAGTTGTCGAAATCCCAGATGATCTGGGTCGGTACGACGGCGAGCGTGGCGCCGTCGGCAGGGTCGCTTGAGAGCAGCGTGTTGTGTGCCAGCGCCGTGCCCGAGGACAGGCCGACCGCGGTGCCAACGAACATGGCGATCGCGATGGCGGCGAGGGCGAGACGGCGGGAGTGTGTGTGAGGCATAGGCTGTCGGGGTAAGCAGCGCCCCGACATCAGAGCAACTACACGATGTAGGAGTATATTCGAACTCGTTCGCGAACGGGCGGCACCCTGGAGGATTGAGATGACACGACGGCCTGACGGCGCATTTGAGAATGACGTGTTGCGCGTCCTGTGGGCCGCCGACGGCCCGCTACTGCCCAGCGAGATCAACGAACGCCTCGACGCCGGGTACGCCTACACCAGTGTCGCCACGATCCTCACCAGGCTGCAGGCGAAAGGGTTGGTCGTGCGAACCCCGGCAGGACGAGCCTTCGCATACGAACCAGCGGTCGACGAGCCCGACCTTGCCGTGCGACGTATCAGTGAATTGCTCGACTCGTCGTCCGATCGAGCTCAAGTTCTAACCAGGTTCATCGGCGGACTGCCGCCACGAGAGGCCAAAGCAATCCGAGCGCTGCTCGACACATCAACTACGCCGAAGGGCAAGCGATGACGGTGAGTTCGCTGGCGTTTCCGTTGCTGGTCACGCTCGCGATCGCAGCCATCGCCACCTCGGCGCACCGACGGCTGCCACCGCGGCTGGCCACCCGGTTCGTCACGATCGCGCTCGTGCTCGTGGTGCTCGCCGCAGTCCCGACAGCGCTGGTTGTCGCAGTTGCCTTCCTGGCACATGCACCGCTGATCGGGTTCGGCTTCAAATGGTGTGCGCAGGCAATTGGGCTTCACGGGTCCGTGTCGCCGTGGGTCGGTGTTCCAATCGTCGGGCTCATTGCCCTAGGAGCGGTGCGCACATTCAGGTTGCTCCGCCAGCACCGCGACCTACGCCTCGATGAGGCGCATCCGATTCACATCGCCCCCAGCCACAAGCCGTACGCGGTCACGCTGCCTGGCAGGGCCGGACAGATCGTGATCTCGACAGCGATGGTCGACTTGCTCGACGACGACGAGCAACGAATAGTCGTCGCTCACGAGCAAGCCCACGCCCGCTATCGACACGACCGCTACCTGCTCACCGCTGAGCTGGCAGCCGCTGCGCTGCCCCCGCTGCGTGCCCTTGCCAAGCGGGTGTCGTACTCGATCGAGCGTTGGGCCGACGAGGACGCAGCAGCAGTCTGCGGCGACCGACAACTCGTCGCGATCACCCTTGGCAGGGTCGCGCTACAGACGAACCCGCCGACCGTCGCTGGCTTCACCGGTCTCGGAGTCGCCTCGCGAATGGGTGCGCTGTTGGCCCCGCCGGTGCCCAACCCGCGCCGTTTGCAACTCGTCGCGCTGTGGTCAAGCCTCGCTGTCACCGCCGGCTTCAGCGCCTACCAACTCCATCACCTAGAACGCCTGCTGACGGCGCTCTGCCCGCACTGATCCCTCGAGCCCGCATCGCGCTCCCGGTTGCCAGTCACCGATCTACTACGTAACGTAGTAGATCATGTGGACGCGGAGACAGTTCGTCACGATCGGTGCCGCCGCCGGGCTCGGTGCAGTCACTGGCTGCTCGCGCGGCGGCTCGACGTCGAGCCCGTTGCTCTCGATCCCATCGCTCGACGGTCGCCATGCCGACGTCACCGCTCGCTACACGGCGGGCGAGATGCGTTGGTCGATTGCCGGCAACGACGTCACGACGTGGGGATACAACGAGCTAATCCCCGGCCCGGTCCTGCGTGCGACCGCCGGCGATCTCGTCGAGGTGACCATCGACAACCAACTTCCCGAAGCGACGTCGATCCATTGGCACGGTCTTGCGATCGTGAACGCGATGGATGGCGTACCCGGTGTGACCCAGCCTGACATCGAGGTCGGTGCGCAGTTCACCTACCGGTTCGTCGTCCCCGACCCTGGCACCTACTGGTTTCACCCGCACCATGGGCTCCAACTTGAACGCGGGCTCTACGCCCCGATGATCATCGACGACCCAGACGAACACGTCATATCGGACGTCGAATACGTGATTGTGCTCGACGACTGGCTCGACGGCACCGGCACGACCCCACACGACGAGTACGAACGAATCCGTGCAGCCGGGATGGAGATGGGGGACATGTCCGACATGGACCACGGCTCGATGCAAATGGCGACATCGCCGCTCCTGGGAGGCGACGCCGGCGACGCCGTCCACCCGTACCACTTGATCAACGGTCGACCGGTGGAGGATCCCGCCACGCTGGATCCGCTCCCGCGAGCCGGCGACCGGGTTCGCCTGCGATTCATCAACGCGTCGGCCGACACTGCCTACCGTGTCGCTGTGGGCGGTCACCGCCTCACCGTGACACACACCGACGGGTACCCAATCGAGCCGATCGACGTCGACGCGTTCCTCATCGGCATGGGCGAACGCTACGACGTCACGTTCGTTGTCGAATCGGGGGCTTGGCCAATCGTGGCCCTTGCCGAAGGCAAAGACCAATGTGCCGGGGCGATCGTGCGAACCTCCGACACAAAAGCGGGGAGTGCCGTCCGGTTCGACGCGACCGAGCTTGACGGAAGTTGGCTGCGCTACGCAGATCTCGCTGCCCACGAACGCGCCCGCCTCGACCCGCCCGAGGAGCTCGTGGACATTGACGTTGCTCTGACGGGCGGAATGATGATGACTGACTGGGGCATCGATGGCCGCGCATACGGCGACCACGTCCCCATCGTGTTGGAGGAGGGCAGGTGGTACTCGCTCAACATCACCAACGACACCACCATGTGGCACCCCATCCACATCCACGGCCACACGCCGCAACTTGGGCGCTCGGGCGGCGGCGTCCGCAAAGACACCGTCAACATTCTTCCCGGCGTCACCACCGAGCTCGTCTTTCAGGCCACCAACCCCGGGCAGTGGATGCTCCACTGCCACAACGCCTACCACCTCGAATCGGGCATGGCCACGTTGCTGCGCTATAGGAGTGACGACTAGATGGCCGGTCATTTCAACACCCTGCTGGCGTCGATCCCGAGCCCTTCGTCGGGCACGCTCTCGATCGGCCCGCTCGACTTGCGCGCCTACGGTCTGATGATCGCACTCGGCGTCATCGCCGGTGTCTGGCTACTTGGCAAGCAGATCGAGAAATCTCAGCTCGGTTCGCGCGACGACGCCAGCTCGATCGCCATCTGCGGTGTCGTGGCTGGTGTGATCGGGGCGCGGGCTTATCACGTCATTACGGACTGGTCGAAGTTCGACGACAACCTCGGCGCGATCCCCAAGATCTGGGAAGGCGGCCTCGGCATCCCCGGCGGGCTCCTGGCCGGGATCTTGGCCGGTGCCTGGCAGGCGAAGCGACGGGGGATCCGTCCAGCAGTGGTGCTCACCTTCGGCGCGCCGGCGATCGCTCTCGCTCAATCGATCGGACGATGGGGCAACTGGTTCAACCAAGAGCTGTACGGAAAGGCCACCGATCTCCCATGGGCACTCGAGATCGACAACCCAAACGGCTACCCGCCCGGCACGACGTTCCACCCAACGTTCCTGTACGAATCACTCTGGAACCTCGCCCTGTGCGGCGTGCTGCTGTGGATTCAACGCCGCTACCGACTTGCCGCCGGTCGACTACTCGGCGTGTACCTGATCGGCTACGGCACAGGCCGATTCTGGATCGAAGGACTACGCATCGACCCCGCGAACTCAGCCGGCGGGCTACGGCTCAACCAATGGGTCGCCCTGGCCGCAATCGCCGCAGGAGCGATCTATCTGATCGTCACCCGCGGACAGAAATGGGCTGAAACAACTCACCCCACCGACGAAATCTCCGAACCTCCTCCCCAGCCCAGCGGCGACACGACCGCCGGCACGACCCAAGGACAACCATGACCGACACACCCACCCCCAACCTCATTGACGACGCCAGCCACAGCCAACCCGCCGGGCGCAGCGCCACCCCGCTCATCGTGGCAATGGTCATCCTTGCCATCGCCGTGGTTGTCTACTTCGCCACGGGAATGCCTGGCATGGATCACTCGTCGACCACCGACACACACAACATGTCCGACATGTCCGACATGTCGATGGCCACCGCCCACCGCATGATGAGCCCAGTCGACTTCGCGGCTGCCATCGTCGATCCCAACACCGTCACGATCAACGTCCACGTACCCGCCACTGACGTTCAGCTCGACGGCACGGAGATGACAATGCCGTTCGACAACCTCGACGAGGGAACGCTTCCATCGGACCGAAACACTCCACTCGCCGTGTACTGCCGATCCGGGACGATGTCAGCCACCGCCGTTCAACGACTGCTGGACCTCGGATACACCGACATAGTCGAACTCGACGGTGGCACTAACGCGTGGGCGGCAGCTGGTCGATAGAGCGCCGCGCAGCCCGCGGCACCCGCGCCGGCGTCCGGCAATCCACGACCGCTACATTGGCAGCCGATGACCGTGATGGGACGACCCCAGTTCTGCGCCGCACTCGGCGCCGGGCTCTCGGGCGTGTTTGTCGGTCACGTCAGGGTCGTGGCCTCGACATGGTCACGTACCCAGCCGAAGCGGATGCGTTCCTGTTCGAGGCGCAGGTTGGGCTGCAGCCGGTTGTCGCGCAGATCGTTGTACACAAGAAGCTCAGCGTCGGTGAGACGTGGCAGATCGCGCCGAGTCGGCCGTTCTTCCAGGCCCCAGAACCCACGATGGGCCACCAATGTGGCGTGGTCCATCATCAACGAAGCCGCGTGCGGGATGAAGCCGCGCAGTTGATCGAGGATTGCCATCCCGTGGGTGTCGATGTCACCCCAGTAGTGCACGGGGACTTCGGCCAACCAGGGAACGAGCGAGAAGTGATCGAACCCGGAGCCCGCACCGAACACAACCAACGCGCCGGGCGAGTCGGGGAAGGCGAGGAAGTTGATCTCGTTCTCGGTGATGAACACTCGCTGCGGTGGATCGATGCGGCCGAAGTCGGGCGCCGTCAGCGAGTAGTGGTGATCGACGTCGCTGTATGTCAGGCGCAGCGAGGGATCAAGTGAGCGGAAGCGGATGATCCGGGGTCGGCTGCGAAAGCCGTAGCGACGCACGAAATCGACGTGGCCGGCCGCCGGATTGATCGCGGAATCGGGCATGACGAGATCGAGCATTGCCCCGAGTGTCCGTTGGTTCTGCTCGATGAGCTTGGTGTGCACGCCGGCCACATCGACTTGGCGCAGGTAGATGTCCGGGCGCGGATGGAGACGCACCCAGTCGACGACATCGAGCAGGCGCGGCCACACTTCGTGTTCAGCCAGAGCGTCGAGCGGCCGACTGGCGAGCAGAGGCGTGAGCTCTGGGCAACGCGATCGTGTGAGTTCGACCAACGCTCGGAACTGCCTGAGATCGCGTGTCTTGCCGATTGTCGCCGCGGTTGCATCGACGGTGTCGAACCACAGTGCGACGGGAATCGTGTTCGGTCCGAGTTGACGGTGGTTGATCTCGCGCGACTCCAAGCGGGCCTGGCCGATCGAGCGCAGCTCATTCACCCAGCAGCGCACGTCCTCGAAACGGGTGCCCAACTCCGACGTTTTCGGCCCTTTGAGTGCGATGCGCAGCGGAAACTTCCCGATGGGTGCGGCGACGTCGGCGAGAAGGCGACCCCGTTCCCAGAGACCTACGAGTTTGGAACGCACGTCCGCCGGTGTGGTCCAGCCCGGGGTGCTCACGACGAGGCCACGCCCGCGGTCACCGCTTGCCGACGCTGCTTCTCGTCGTGATACTGCTTGATCGTGAGGTTGCGGATCTTCGACTCACGGCCCCCCTCGTTGTGTACGAAGCCGACCCCGCTCACGAACGGTTCGATCACGTGGATCTTCTGCAACGGAGTCACCACGAGCAGCTGCAAGTTGAGTTTGGCGAACAGCTGCAGGCCGTAGCGAGCCGATTCGTCCGAGCCGCGGCCGAACGCTTCGTCGATGACAACAAATCGGAACGACTTCGATCGGACCTCGCCCCACTCGAGGCCGAACTGATAGGCGAGGCTTGCCGCGAGCACGGTGTAGGCGAGCTTCTCCTTTTGCCCACCAGACTTGCCCGACGAGTCGGAGTAGTGCTCGTGCTCGGTGTTGTCCTCGCGGTACCGCTCTGATGCTGCGAACACGAACCAGTTGCGTACGTCAGTGACCTTGACCGTCCAACGACGATCCAGCTCGGTCAGGCCGTCGCGACCGCGGAAGCGCTCGATGATGGCACGGACCTCCAAGAACTTGGTCTCGGCGTAGTGCGGGTCTTCGGAACCCATCAGCGAGCCCTCCGTGCAGTTGCGCAGATCGCGCCGGAAGTCGCGCACCTCGGGATCTTCGCTCTGCGACAACTCGAGCGCGATGTAGCGTCCGCTGTTGTAGTCGATGTGCGTCAGCGACCCGTTGATGACATCGATCCGTTCGCGGATTTCCTCTTGCTGGCGAAGCAACTGCGCCTGGAAGTTGGCAATCTCGTTGATCGTGTTCTCGTTCAGCAGCTGCTTGAAGCGAGCCTCGTGGCTGGGCAAGTCGTCGGTTTCCAGTTGGTGCAACATGCCCCGATAGTCGTCGGAAGCATCGACGGAGGCGTCGACATCGGTGGTCTCGGCCGGGTAGTCGTGGCGATAGGCCTGCATGGCCGTGAGGATCCGCTCGGTCGCCCGCTTGATCGCCTTGTCATCGGCGTCGATCAGCGCCTGGAGGTGTTCGCGAATCCTGCGCTCGTCGGTCTCGCATGAGCGCAAGGTGGACGGCGTCATGTCCATCGAGAGGCGGGCCGTGTCGGCGTCGGCGCTCAAGCTGAGATGCTGCTGCGCGTCGGGTTGGGCGAGGGTGTCTTCCTGCTCGCGGAGTTGCTCGGTTGCCTGGCGTTCATTGGCGCCAACGTCGGACAACCCGTCTCGGGTGCGATTGATCTCGTTCTCGAGCGCCTCAATCAGTCCGTCGTTGCCGGCCATCTCTTCGCGAAGGTGTCGCAGCTGGTCCGATGCGGCGCTGAGACGCCGGCGTTCGTCGTTGCGTTCTTCGATCTGACGGACTGGTGTGCGCCAGTCGAGGTCGATGTAGTCGCCGTAAACCGACATCTTTGCCAGCGTCTGCGCGCTGAGCTGTAGCTGATCTTGCACCCGCTTGAGAGTTGCGATCCGATCGGCGAGTGGTTGCATTCTCTCCGCGATCGCGCGCTGTCGTTCCTCGAGTGCGGCGATCTTGTCGGCGTTCGACCAACCGAGCACGTCGCGGCTGCGGTCGTCTATACGGTGCCGATCATCCTTCTCGTGGCGTTCGTCGCCGCCCTTGGTCTGGCCGGCGACTGTGATAGCGCGGCGTTCGCGGCGGAACTGTTCGGGCGTGTCGCAGCAGACGTAGTCGAATCGGCGGGCCAGTTCGCCGTGAAGCCACCGACGCCAGCGGGTGCCGGGTTGGACTTCGATCCGGGCGCCGAGCCATTGCGGATTGATATCGGTGGGCGTGTTCCGGGTGGTGTCATCGCGGACGCGGAAGTAGACGAACCGGTTGCGCAAGTTCGTGGCATCGACCCATGCCTGGACATCGGCGTAGCGGGCGTCGCCGACAAGCAGCGACAGGCCGAAGGAACGCATCACGCGTTCGGCGCTGCCCTGCCACACGCGTTCGGATTCGCGCACCTGCAGGAGTTCGCCGGCGAACGGCACATCGTCGACGGGGATACCGAGCGCGGCGCAGAGCTTCTCGCGCAGTGCGACCTGATCGTGCGGGATGTTGCTCGTGCGCGAACGGAGGCTGCGTAGCTCGTGGTCGAGCGCGTCGTGCTCCTGCTTGCCGAGGTGCAGTGCGGCCCCGCCCTCGTTGAGGTCGTTCTGCACTGCCGCGACCCGATCTTGTACGTCGGCTGCGCGAGCTGCAATTGACATGCGCGTGGAATGGAACCCATCGGCATCGTCGGGTATGGCAACGCCGAGGTCTGAGCA
>JANOEM010000386.1:0-8490 GCA_031413195.1 Actinomycetes bacterium | reverse complement strand
CACCACGGTGCTCGAGGTCGACCACCAGATGCCGGAACGCGCCAAGTTCCTCCACGGCAAGACGTATCTCGCCTACTCGTTCTTCGCCGACCTCGCCGGCCTCGTGTTCATGGTCGGCATCGTCTGGGCGATCGTACGCCGCTACGTGCAGCGGCCGTACCGCATCCGCATCAAGACCAAGCCGGAGTACGCGGCCATCCTGGGCACGTTCTTCGTTGTCGGTGCTTCCGGCTTCTTCGCTGAAGCTTTTCGCATCGCCGAGATCGATCAACCGGGCTACGAGAAGTGGAGTTTCATCGGATACCCGCTGAGCCAGCTGTTCGATGGTTTGGCGCCGTCCACCCTCACGCAGTGGCATCAGATCACGTGGTCGTTGCACGTCGTTGCGTTCGTGGTCTTCCTCGCTCTGCTGCCCATCACGATGTTGCGGCACATGTTCACCTCGCCGCTCAACATGTACCTGCGCGACCGCGATCGTCCGAAGGGTGCGATGCGAGCGATGCCCAACCTCACCGAGACCTCGCTGGAGACATTCGGGGCATCGGTGGTCGAGGACTTCACGTGGAAGCAGTTGCTCGACACCGACGCGTGCACGATGTGCGGCCGGTGTACCAGCGTGTGCCCGGCACACGCGACAGGCAAGCCGTTGGACCCGCGCGAGATCGTCTTGAAGGTCGGCGAGGTCATGGCTGCCACCGCTGCCCACGCCGCCAGTGGCCAGGTGTCACCTCCGATCGGCACGGTCAGCGAGATCAAGATCACGTCGAACTCGGTGTTCGAGCGCATCACCCCCGAGGAGATTTGGGCGTGTACGAGTTGTCGTGCCTGCGACGAGATCTGCCCGGTCAACATCGAGATCCTCGACAAGATCCTGGACATGCGTCGCTATCTCTCGTTGATGGAGAGCAACTTTCCGGCCGAGCTCGGCAACGCCTATCGGGCAATGGAGAATCAGGGCAACCCATGGGGCATGGCCCAGGGCGAGCGTGGCGATTGGGCCAAGGATCTCGATGTGACCATCGTCGATCCGGGCGAGCCGTTCACCGCCGAGTACCTGTACTGGGTCGGGTGCGCCGGCTCGTTCGACGACAAGAACAAAAAGGTCACCCAATCGATGGCCAAATTGCTCAAGCGGGCCGGTATCGATGTCGCGATCCTCGGACCGTCGGAGATGTGCACGGGTGACTCGGCTCGACGCAGCGGAAACGAGTACCTGTTCCAAATGCTCGCGATGCCCAACATCGAGATGCTCGACGGGATGGGCGTCAAGAAGATCATCACCCAGTGCCCTCACTGCTTCAACACGTTGAAGAACGAGTACCCGCAACTGGGCGGCAACTACGAGCTCGTTCATCACACCCAGTTGCTCGAGTCGTTGATCGACAGCGGCCAACTCGACGTCAGCGAGGCAACGCTCGAGGAGCGGATCACCTACCACGACAGCTGCTACCTCGGACGGCACAACGACGTGTATCTCGCGCCGCGCAAGGTGGTCGCGTCGATCAAGGGGATCGAAGTCGTCGAGATGCAACGCAACGGCACGAAGGGGATGTGCTGCGGCGCAGGCGGTGCCCGGATGTGGATGGAAGAAGACATCGGCACCAAGGTCAACGACGAGCGCGCGCTCGAGGCCATCTCCACCGGCGCCTCCCGTGTCGCGACGGCCTGCCCGTTCTGCTACATCATGCTCGACGATGGCGTGAAGGCTGCCGGTAAGGAAGAGTCCGAGGTCCGTGTAGCCGATGTTTCGATCCACCTCCTCGAAGCGATCGAGAACGGCGAGCGTCTCCGCGCTGCAGAACTGGCAGAGGCCCCACTCAGCACCCCTGTCGCCGGCGACTGATACCCCCTCTCGCCTCTCGCGCTCGACCAATCGTTGCGCTGCGTGGGGTTGTCTGTCACGATTCCGGGAGTGCAGAGCTTCGCCCCCACCCCGCTACCGGTAGCTCGCCCGCTGGTCGATGCAGAGAGACGAACGCCCGTGCAGTCGCGCGTCCCGGTGCTGCAACGAGCTGTGAAGGTGGGGGCAGTCGACGACCCCTCTGAGCGACAGGCCGATCAGATGGCCGACCACGTCATCGACGCCTTGCTCCGTAGCCGCAGTAGTGGGGTCGAGGTGCACCCGAACTCCGCTCAGCGGATCGTGCGTCGAAAGGCCGCTGACATGACCCCCGAGGCGTGGGCAGCGTCGCTCGAGTCCGACCCCGCGAAACGGTCGAGGCCCGACTGGATTCCGTCAACGGGTCTCGGACGCTTCGATGCCGAGTACTCGCCCGGTGCCGGCGAGTTGAGGATCACGCTGCGCGCATATTTGGAGTTCTGTCAAAAGGTCAACGCCGACGACGTCACAGCAGGAGGATGGACCGACCCGGAGAAGCAGAAGTTCTTTGCAGACTTCAAGCAACAAGCCGAAGCTGCCTGGTCGGCGAAGTACACCTTTGCCAGCACCAAGCAAGGGTACGAGGGCTTCACCGCAAAGGTGATCATCGACTTCCAGCAAGCCGCCGATCCAACGACCGCTCACTTCCACCACCGGATCGCGAAGGAGAAGGGCGCATTCGGCACGGGGATCGGCCGAGAGCAAGGTGAGCAGACCCCCACCGATCGCAAGATCAACAAGGGGAACTTCCTTGCGGCCGACGCCGGCGTGCGGTCACACGACAACAAGGGCACCTGCGCCGGGATCAAGGCCCACGACGAATCCCGGATCCGAAATCTCCTTGCCGGGCACAAGGCAACACCTGTCACCTTCGAAGGCGGGAGCACGACCAAGTTGTCCGCAGCATCGAAGGCATCCCTTGATGCCTTCGCGAAGGCGATGGCCGAGACGGAGCGTCCTGGATCGGTGCCGATCCCACTTCTCGCGCATGGCAAGGAGAACAAGCGCGAGCGGGGCAAGGACTCGACCCACGCAGCAGATCGCTCGGCCGCCGTCGTTGCATACCTCGGCTCGAAGTTGCCCAAGAATCCGGTCGTCGTCGGTCAGAACTTCTCGGTCATGGTCGCGGAGCAGAAGGCGGTGATGGACTCGAAGCAGCGCAAGGACTCGAAAGCTTTCGAGAGGGTCAAACTCGACGAGTTGAAGGGCCGCCAGGACCATCGTCAGGTGGAACTCGAGCCAGACCCTGGCTTCTCGTGGACAGGCGACCCCTATTCGATCCTTGCCCACGAGTTCGGGCATATGCTCGGTAACCCGGACGAGTACTTCGAATACGGCAGTTCGAAGGTGCGCGATGCCAAGGCGAAGCAGTTGCTCGAGTCCGGCCGCCCCGAGGACGCGATTGCGGCAGTAGCTGTCGGCAAGGCCGCCCCGACCGGCACCGAGGGTCACATCAAGCCGCAAGAGGCGGCCGTGGACCTTGCGCTGTCATCGGGGCAGGAGATCCCCACCTTCGGTCCGAAGACATCGAGCATCATGTCTGCCGGAGCAGATGTGCTTCCCGTGCACTACACACCCTTGTGGGAAGTCCTCGGCGACATCACCTCGCCCGCGATCTCCAAGAGCGACTGGAAGATCGTCTGAGCGAAGGCGCTACTGCTCCTGGGTGACCCCGTTCAGCCGACGCTGAGCAAGTGCTACAGTCGGCCGCACGTCAAGTATCTGGGGGGTTTCGATGAAACGGCTCGTTGGTTTACTCGTGGGACTGTTGGCGATTGTCGTCGTACCGGAATTCGTGCCGTCGGTCGTCACTGCGGGCTACCCAGACGACCCGCCAGTGGTGCTCGTGACTCCCAGTTCTCCCTTCGTTGGCGATCCCGTGACCTTCGACGCATCCAACTTCGCCCCCCTTTCAACGGTCGATTTCGTCGTCACCCAGCCCGGCGTCATGGCGGTTGTGACAACTCTCACGGCAGACATGCTCGGCAACGCCTCGCTGTCGGGTACCGCTTCGCTCATGGCCGGCGGGGCATCGGTGCAGGTGTCGTCGTTTAGTCCCTCGCTTGCGACCATTACCAACTACACCATCCAGGCGCTTCCAGGCACCACCACGACCACAGCAGCTACCACCACGACCATTGCGGCAACGACCACAACTGCAGCAGCCACAACGACGACGGCCGGGGCAACCACGACCATCGCTGCAACGACCACAACTGCAGCAGCCACAACGACGACGGCCGGGGCAGCCACGACCATCGCGGCAACGACGTCAACAGCAGCAGCAGCAAGCACCACCATCGCCGCGACGACGACCATTGCCTCAGCCACCACCACCATTGCCGCAGCAACCACCACAACGGTGGCCGCACCCGCTGTTACACCGAGTAATTCCACGCCGTTGCCCGGAACTGACATCACGATCAAGGCGGCGGGCTTCATCCCCGGCAGCACGGTGATCTTCGAGATCACCGGTGACTTTGGTCCACCGCCGGCCAATGCCAACCTGCGTCCCCAGGTTGACAGCACCCAGAATCTGGGGAGTGCGGTCGCCGACGCAAGCGGTGTCGCCACCAAGGTCTTCAAGGCACCCGAGCGGCCGGGCGGCTACACCGTGAAAGCGACCTCTGGCGAGCGGAGCGCAACCACCTTCATCACCGTGGCACTCGCACCCGCTGCAACAACCGCTGTCTCGGCGGTTCCGCCGAATGCGCCTGCTGGCGGACTGCCTTCTACTGGTACCGAGACCACAACCTGGCTACGCGTTACCGTCTTGCTCTTGGTCGTTGGCGCCGGGTTCGTAGTCGTCGGAGCCACTCGCCGCAAGCCACGCGTCGCTGACAGGTAGTTCTTCCAGCTACTGGAAGTTTTCGAAGTACCGGCTCGGGGTTGGGCCACGCTGACCCTGATATTTGCTGCCGCGGGCACCTTTGCCGTATGGGTTGTCGGCCGGCGTGGTCATCCGCACGAAGCTCACCTGGCCGATCTTCATCTTCGGATAGATGGTGATCGGCAGGCTTGCGACATTGCTGAGTTCGAGCGTGATGTGACCATCGAAGCCGGCATCGATGAACCCAGCGGTCGAGTGGATCAACAGCCCGAGGCGACCGAGTGACGACTTGCCTTCGATTCGGGCGACCAGGTCGTCGGGCACCGCGATCCGCTCGAGAGTCGAGCCCAGCACGAACTCGCCCGGGTGCAACATGAACACGCCTTCGTCGGGGATCGAGACCAACTCGGTCAGATCCTCGAGGTCTTGTTTGACATCGATGATCCCCGTGGTGTGATTGCGGAAGACCCGGAACAGGTTGCCGACTTTGACATCGATCGACGAGGGCTGGATGCATCGCTCGTCGAGGGGATCGATGACGATCCGCTTCGCTGCAATCTCTTCACGGAGGGACCGGTCGGACAGGATCATGGAGCGGGTAGCGGGAATCGGACCCGCGTATCTTGCTTGGGAAGCAAGCGCTCTGCCACTGAGCTATACCCGCAGAACGGAGAGGATCCTAGTACCTACGATCCGAGGGTCACACGGTCGGCGTCGACCATCATCCGGACGAGGTCGACGAAACCGGTGGTGGGCGCCCAGCCGAGTGAGGCACGGGCCTTGCTCGCGTCGCCGCGGAGGTCGTCGACCTCGGACGGGCGCAAGAATCGAGGATCGGCGACGACGTACTGCTCGTAGTCGAGACCGGCGTGACCGAACGCTTCGGCGCAGAACTCGCGCACGCTGTGAGCCTCGCCCGTTGCAACCACAAAGTCGTCGGGCTCATCGTGTTGCAGCATCCGCCACATCGATTCGACGTAGTCACCCGCGAAGCCCCAGTCGCGGCGTGCGTCCAGGTTGCCGAGGTGCAACTCCCTCTGCTGCCCGGCGAGGATCGCAGCAACTGCCAACGAGATCTTGCGGGTCACGAAGTTCTCGCCGCGGCGCGGGCTCTCGTGGTTGAACAAGATCCCGTTGCTGGCGAACATGCCGTACGCCTCGCGGTAGTTGATCGTTGCCCAGTAGGCGTAGACCTTTGCGAACGCGTACGGACTACGCGGGTGAAACGGGGACTGCTCGTTCTGCGGTGGTGGGGACGAGCCGAACATCTCCGATGATGAAGCTTGGTAGAACCGGGTGGACAGGCCCGAAACCCGAATCGCTTCGAGCAAGCGCAACGCCCCGAGTCCGGTGACCGAGCCGGTGTACTCGGGCATTTCGAAGCTGACCTGGACGTGGCTCTGCGCGGCCAGGTTGTAGACCTCGGTCGGTGCGATCAGATCGAGTACACGCACCAGCCCCAATGGTTCGTCGAGGTCGCCGTAGTGCAACGTGACACGGTCTTCGATGGCGCCGTGATGCAACCGCTGCAGCCGTGACCGCGACAACATGCTCGACCGGCGCACCAATCCGTGCACCTCGTACCCCTTGTCCAGCAACAGTTCAGCGAGGTATGACCCGTCCTGTCCAGTGATACCGGTGATCAGGGCTATGGCCATCACTCATTCTCGCGCGCGTCAGAGACCGAGCCGCGCGGCGCACGATGATCGATGGCGATACGGTTGAATCATGAGCCGGCTGATGACACAAGCAGTGATCGCAATGATCGCCACTGCGTTCGTCGCAGCTGCAACTCGTATCGGACCGACAATCCTGATCGTGTCCCAAACCCACGGTGTTCACAGCGGCGATCTCATTCCCGCTGCGATGTTCATGGTCGTGGCGTCAAAGCAAACCGCAGTACGCGCAGCGCTTCGCCAGCGGTAGCCGTTGGTTCACCGCCGGTCCGCCTCACCAGACAGACACTGTACGAGATCGATGAAATCGAAAAAGTACGAAGGAGAGCTCATCCCGACGAATCCTCTCTCCACGCAGCCAACTGTTGATTCGTTCTTGCAAGCACGGTCTGGTCCGGTGGCACGACAATCTCGTTATGGCGTTCGTACTCACGCGCTGAATACTCAACCCGACGGGCGGACGCCGTTCCTTCCGGTGGGCGCTGGCGAGCTTTGTATAGGTAGTTCTCTTCGCCGCGGTAGACGTAGTGAGCGAGCCAAAGATTCGACGCTCGAACTGCGCAAAAGGAAGCGTAGACCCGACTGCCGTCAAACGTACGGGCAAGCCGGCCTCGCTTGTAGTAGAAGTTGTGCGAATTCCGAAACCGACGAACGTCTCGTGTGCGTGCAATCACCTTTATGTGGCTGTCAAGGTTTGCGTCGCCGTGAACAAGATGTTCTGTCATGAGTCCCGCCGGGAGCTTCTTGAACCAACCACTGCCCATGTATCTCCAGTTAACGGCGACCGCTGGGGCCTTCGGACAAGCCTCAAGAAGTGCATGAATGTCCATCCCGCGAGGCATCATAAGAAACTCGTCGGAGTCGAAGAAGCAGCACCAGTCAGACTCGAATGCATAATTCTCAAAGAAATGAAAAACGCACGCAGGAGTAATCGGAACGACTGGAAAGTCGATCAACGTCACTATGCCTTTTTCGACCAGATCGTTAATGACGCCGACGGTATCATCATCAGAACCATTGTCGTACACATAGAAGTGTTCAACGCCAAGCCCTACATAGTGAGCGAGCCACTCTCGAATAAACGGAGCATCGTTCTTTACCCGAACCATCGCAGAGATGCTGTACTTGGCTTGGTTCTCTGCACGGGCAACGACGCAGTTAGGTCGAAGCAGCGCGAGTTGGTTTTGTGCGAGGAAGAGCACTCGGCGCAGCCCGGGACTCCGTTTAGCTCGGAGACGCAGTCCCGCCATCGAGAACTGCGATGGTGTGACTGATGAAGCGGTGGGCACTTGAGCAGCCTATTCGGGCGCTTAAGTTAGGACTGACGGGCAAAGTCAAGCCATCGAACGCGACTCTGAGCCACTCCCCGGCCGAGCAGCCGTTCGGTGGGCTAGTTTGCGGCAGATGTCGCTTCGGATCCTGACCGTCTGTACCGCCAACGTGTGCCGTTCGCCGATGGCTGCCGCGCTGCTGCATCGGCACTGCGCCAACAATGGATTGGACGTCATCGTGCGATCCAGCGGCACGCACGCCGGAGTAGTCGCCTCCGACCCCGATGCCGTGGCCGTGATGGCGGAGCAGGGGCTCTCGATTGCCGACCACCTACCGCGACTGCTGACGCGAGCCATCGCCGCCGATGACGGAGCCGACCTGATGATTGCGATGACTCGCACCCATCTCCGCTCGGTTGCCTTGATGGGGCCCGGGGCATTTCAGCGCAGCTTCACCGCGAAGGAACTGGTGCGCAGAGCGGCCAGTTTCGTGGCGGTCCATACCGACGATTCCGCACGAACGATCGCCGATTGGCGGAAGGAGCTTGGCGAAGGCAGGCTCGCGCGGGATCTGCTCGGCGATGACCCCGACGACGACGTCAGCGATCCGTACGGAGCAGGTTTGGCGCTACACCGCCAGACTGCAGACGAGCTCGACGCATTGATGGCAGCCGTCGCGCACAGCATCGCCGGTTGGCAAAATGTCGGCTGATTCAGTGTGCGGACACAATCCGTTCACAATAATCACCGACTTGTACTTTCGATCATCGCAACTGCAGCACTACCCTGCGGGTTCAATGAAATATTTGCGGAAGAGGAAGGTTCGGGGGACAT
>JANOEM010000385.1:0-3402 GCA_031413195.1 Actinomycetes bacterium | reverse complement strand
GATCGACGACTGCGCCGGCATCTCGCCTTGCTCGTGCTCGGTGAGGCTCCGAGCGGCAGCCTGATCATCGCACCGTGTCCCGGCGGCACTGACCCAGGACACGATCCTCGCCGGGTTGCCCACGACGAGGGCGTGATCGGGAACGTCCTTGGTGACCACTGCACCCGAACCGACCATGGCCCAGCGACCGATCGTGACGCCGGTGACGACGACCACGCCGGCCCCGAGTGCCGCCCCTTCGCCGACGAAGGTTCGGCCGAGGTGCCAATCGTCGGTCGATTTGCGGGTGCCGTCGGGGTTCACCGCCCGCGGGACCCGATCGTTGGTGAAGATCACGTGCGGACCGATGAACGCACCGTCGGCGACTTCGACTCCCTCGTAGAGCGACGCGTTGTTCTGGATCTTCACGTTGTTGCCGACCTTGACGTCGAGGTCGACGAAACTGTTCCGACCGAGGATGCAGTCGCGTCCTATCCGTGCGCCGGGTCGGACCTGCACATTCGACCAGACCCGGGTGCCATCGCCGATCTCGGCACCGGGTTCAACGGTTGCGCTCGGGTGGATGTGTGGTCCCGTGTGGCTCGTACCGTCATCTGTCGCCATTGGCCCAGATGCTACTGCTCACTGGTCGCAGGCGGCTCCGCTCGTCAACGAGGAGTCCACCGGAGGGCTCTTCCGGCATCATCACGTGTTCACGAGCGCCGACCAGCGGGATGTGGCCTGGGGCCCTCCATCGAGCTGCGGGGTTCCGTCCGCTCGACCGACGCCGCCCATTTCGGCTCAACTCCCGCAACGGTGCGACCGATGAACACTTGACGGCCAGCCACGAGTCGACGGTTGTCGACGACGCAGCGCGGTGGGCCGTTGCGCACCAAATCGCACATCCGCCTGGTGTGCGTTCGGAACCGACGAGTGAATGGAAACAGCGGACATGACCACGATCAAGCCGTCTCGAGTCGTCGTTGTCGGGCAGGGCTACGTCGGCCTCCCGTTGGCGATGCGTGCGGTCGACGTGGGGTTCGACGTTGTCGGACTCGACCTCGACGAGCGCAAGATTGACGGACTGCGCAGCGGCCACTCACACATCGACGATGTCACAGACGCCGACATCGAGCGAGCGCTTGCCACGCGTCGATATCGGCCGACGGCATCCCACGCCGACCTTGCCTCGTTCGACGTGGCGGTCATCACGGTCCCCACCCCACTGCTCGACGGCGCTCCCGATCTGTCGTACATCGAAGGCGCTGTCGAGACGATCGGACAGCACGTCGGGCCCGGGTGCACCGTCATCCTCGAGTCGACGACCTATCCGGGCACGACGGACGAGATGGTGGCACCGCGCCTGGAAGCGATCTCCGGCCTCGAGGCAGGGGTCGACTTCCATGTCGGCTTCTCGCCGGAACGTATCGACCCCGGCAATGCGGTGTGGGACTTCGTGCGCACGCCGAAGGTCGTCTCCGGGCTGACTCCGGCATCGCTCGACGTCGTGCAGGCATTCTACGATCGGCTGGTCGACCGCACCGTGGCGGTCAGCACGACGCGTGCGGCCGAACTCACGAAACTGCTCGAAAACACGTATCGACACGTCAACATCGCACTGGTGAACGAGCTTGCGATCCACGCCAGGGGCCTCGGTATCGACATCTGGGAGGTCATCGCGGCGGCCGCATCGAAGCCGTTCGGGTACACGGCGTTCTGGCCTGGCCCGGGCGTTGGCGGTCACTGTCTCCCGATCGACCCGAGTTACCTCTCGTGGAAGATCGAGCAGCAACTCGGGGTGACGTCTCGATTCGTCGACATGGCGAACGACATCAACAACCAGATGCCTGCTTACGTGGTCAGGCGCGTCCAGCTCGGACTGAACGATCGTCGCAAGGCCGTCATCGGCTCGCGCGTGCTGGTGCTCGGCTTGTCGTACAAGAAGAACTCCAACGATGCGCGCGAGACGCCGTCGACTGCGGTGATCAATGGGTTCCTGGAACTCGGTGCTGAGGTTCGCGTTGTCGACGCGCACGTCGGTTCGCACCCCATCGACGTGCTGGCGGAGCGAGTCGTGTTGGATCGCCGGCAGCTGGAGGAATCCGACGCCGTCGTGATCGTGACCGACCACGACGATGTGGATTACGCCCTCGTGGCCTCAGCAGCGAGCTACGTCTTCGATGCCCGCAATCGGGCACACGGACTGTCCGTCGAACCGCTCTGAACGCCCTGCCGAGGGCGACCGGCGCTATCGGTCACCTCTTACGGTGAATGACGACTTGACCGCCTCCGAGGACAGTGTCGGCGTTGTTGTCGTAGACGGTCCCACCCGCGTCGGACCAGATCCTGATCCGCAAGGTGTCGGGGCTACCGTCGCCGGCCCAGATCATGAACCTGTACCCGCCGACTCCGTTGAGCGACCCGGTGCCCTTGAAGTTGGCTGAGGTCCCGCCCGCAACGACCAGCCAGTCGTAGGTCGAGGAGTGGAACGTCAGTCCCCCTGCCGAGAACTGGAACTGTGTGTTGCCGGTCGGCACGGTCGCGCCCCGCTTGTACTGGGACGTGAAACCGAAGGTCGCCTTCCCGGTCAGTTCAGGCTGTGCGAGGTACGCGCCGACGGGTGACTCGAACCAGCCCCCTCCCGTGACGAAACCTGCCGATGGGTCGTACACGACGACCCCGATCGAAGCGGTCGAGGATCCCAAGTCGTCATCGGTGACGGTCACGGCGGCGGTGTAGAGACCGCTCGTTATGTACGCATGAGAGAAGTTGCAGTTCGCGCTCGGTCCGGAGGTCGTGCCGTCACCCCACGCGATTGTGCACGTCCGGCTGTCATTGGCGCCCGGATCGCTCACGGTTCCGCTCACCTGGAGGAGCTGGCCCATGGCAACGGGGGCGCCTTCCCCGTACTGCGGCACCACCGTCGGGGCGGCGTTGCCGACCGTCACGGTCACCGAATCCGACACGGTCACGAAGCCGTCGCTCGCTGTGAGCGTAGCGATGACGGTCCCGTCGTCGGTGCACGTCATCGTGGTGGCCGGTGCGGTGGGGTCTGCGAACGTGCATGTGCCCCCGTCGTCGGGCCCGCTCGAGATCGACCACCTGGCGGTGACTGCATCGCCGTCGGGATCGGTCACACTGCCGGTGAGAGCGATGCTGGATCCTTCCGTGCCGGAGGTTGCGGTGCCGGCATCGACGACCGGCGGCGCGTTGGTCGTCCAGAGCGGGGTGACCCAGTAGTTCGACGATCGATACGTGAACTGGGGGAAGGCGGTGGAGGGGCCGTAGGTGTAGACGCCGTTGGAGCTGGCCAGCGCCGTGACCGGTCCGACCGTGACGGGGTTGTTGTAGAAGTACTCGTTGTCCGCCGAGTAGTAGCCGACCGGCACGTAGTACGACGCGATGAATGTGTCGCCGGGGCTC
>JANOEM010000384.1:0-5521 GCA_031413195.1 Actinomycetes bacterium | reverse complement strand
AAATGCTGAAAGGCATGTCTCGAAGCCACAATGCAAACACACCCATGCGCTGCACGCCTACCTTCAGCACGACCGCATCAGCGTCGGCTTCGATGCCCATCACACCAAGTCCCTCCTGCTCGGCGACTGGTGGGCTGCTGTCGTGAGCGGCGACGACGCGATCATGCTCGCCGGGCGCCGCACAGATGTCGCGGAGTTGAACATGTGCGGTCACGTCCGCGCCGAAGCCGCCGGCTACCTCGACGGTCCCGAACTCGACGTCGGCGGCGTGCCCATGCGTGCGGGTGACAAGGTGATGATGCTTCGCAACGACCGCCGGCTCGGTGTCTGCAACGGAAACCGGGGAGTAGTCCTCGACATCGACCCAGACGCCCACACCATGCACGTGCGACTCGCCCGCGGCGACATCGAGGTTCCCGTGCGATACGTCGACGCCGGTTACGTCGGGCTCGCCTATGCGATGACCGTCAACAAGGCCCACGGGATGACGTGCGACGCCACGATGATGCTCGGCGACGACCTCCTTTACCGCGAACTTGCCTACGAAGCGATGTCGCGAGGCCGCAAGGAGAACCGCATCTACATGTCCCGCACGACGATGACCGAGCTCGACCTCAGACTCGAAGACGGCCCACACGCCCGAACCATCGAGCACGACGATCCGATCGACATCCTCGCCGCCGGCCTCGAACGTCGACGGAACAAGCAACTCGCTCTCGACAGCATCGCGGTCGTCCCGCTGGACGCATGGGCCACCAGCGATCTGGTCGCCGAACGTCACCGCATTTGGGCCGTGCTCGACGATGCCCCACCCGATCGGACCGCCGACATCGCTGCGCTCACCAAATCACGTCACCAGGCCGAGCAGAAGCTCGACCAGCAGCGCCGATCAGTCGAGCAGCTCGAACGCCGCAAGCGACCGCGAAAGCAACGCCGCCTACCCGACGTCGACCTCATGACCGCAAGGCACAACCTGAGCTACTTCGAGCAGCGGGCCGACCGACTCGACCACGAGATCGCCGCCCTCCACGCAAGCCAACACCGTCGTGCGAGTCACCTCGTCGCCTATCGAGCCCGGCAGGTCGAGTTTGACGCGATCGGCGATGTCCTCGACGAACGACTGCGGCAACAGACGAACCGGGTCGTCCAGGACCCACCGACCTACATCACCAAGTCCCTCGGGTACCGACCGCGCGACCGAGCCAAGGATCGGGTCTGGGTGCGAGCCATCGTCGAGGTCGAGCGCTACCGGCTGGAACACGGGGTGACCGACGGCCGCACCACCATCGGGCCGGAGCCAGTGGATCTCGAGCCGTGGAGAGCCTGGTGCCAGGTCACCGATGCACTCGATGACGTAGCCGAGGTCCTGAGGCCCGAGCGCAAGGGGGTGGCGGCACGCCAAGCACCAACGCCGACCGCGACCATCGGGATCGAAGGACCCTCACTAGACATCGCCTTCTGAATCCGGCATTATGCGGTGGCCCGATCGCATCTTGAGCTCCAACACTTCGCATGATATGCAGTTGCTCTGGGGAGCCTTTCGGCTCGTGGTTATGGGTGTCGTTTCAGCTCGACAGGGCTGTGATCGACTCAAGCATCCCGCGGCAGGGGGACCGGGGAACATGAACGGGAGTCGGACGTGTGGGGGTCCGCCATACTTCGGTTGACACGTGAGTGTCAGACGGTGGGAACTTCGCTGGAGATGACTCCGAGCGCTCGCGCCCGGTCGATCGCCTCGCGACTGCTGCCAACGTCGAGCTTGCGATAGATGTTCGCCTTGTGCCACTTGACGGTGTTGACCGACAGATACAGACGCTCGGCGACCTCGGCAGCGGAGGCTGCACGCGCCATGAGGCGCAACAACTCGATCTCGCGCGCCGAGAATCGGAGGCCATCAGTCAGCCGCACGCCTTCGCTGATGCGGCGGCGGGCGTCGTTCAGGAGCGGCAGGTCGAGACGCCTGATCTCCTCGCGCTCCCACATGGCCGCAGGCGCATCGGCCACGGCCCCGACCATGCGCTGCTCGGACGCGACGGCCACCGCACTGCGCACGGACTGAACGGCGGTCGCAGGATCGGCGGCCAGCGTCGCCTCGGCAAGCGACCGGACCACCTGTGCGTGCGGGCAGCTGGGCGGGGACTGAGCGCTCAGCCAGTGTCGAACCTCGGCGTCGGAGTGTCGGTCCAGCAGCACGTGGACCCAGGACGAGAGCGCCAACTCGTTGACGGCGACATCGCTGATCATGCGTGCGGCTCCGTCGTGGTCGCCGAGATCGACGAGGCGGCGCGCCGAGCGCACCGCCAACTGCGAGTCGACGAACGGGAGATGGGCGGCTCGTTCGAGCATCGTCGCGTCAGGCGGGCTGAACTGGTGACCTGCGAGATCTGCGACCAGTTCACACACACGAAGTAAGTTCGCCGCTCCGACCGCCGAAGCACCGGATATGGCTGCGTCCAGCGAGCGCTCGACAACGGCGTCGTCAGCATCCCACGCCGCCAGCACTGCAGTGGCAAGGTCGGCGTAGATCATGAGGTAGTGGTCCTCGACGCCGGATCGCGCGATCTGGCCGGCCGCGCGCAGATGCTCGATCGCCGACTGCCGATCGCCGCGAAACGCCGTCACGAGTGCGGCAACCGCATGGAGTCCGGCCAACGAGGCTGGCAGTTGAGCAAACGTATGTTTGATGAGGCCGTCGAGGCGCTCGATCGACTCGTCGAGCTCACCGAGCAGGAACAGGGCACGCACCTCGGCCTCGTCAGCGACGTTGTACATGGCGATGCAGTCGGCACCGGGCATCGCCGGGAACACCGTGTCGGGCTCGAGCGCGTCCAATCGGCTGCGCCCCTCCGCGATCAGCTCGATCGCTTCTACCGGGCCGGTCGTCCAACAGACGCCACGCGCCCAGATGACGTGCTTGGCTGCGACACCGAACGGCGTCTTCAGCGGCTGACTTTGCAGCAGCTCGAGCGCCCTGGCGGATCGACCGATGAGCAAATTCGCCCACCCCATCAGAATTGCGGAACCAGCGTCGTCGGCCCAGCTCTGCGTCGGGAGGCGGTCCATCAGCCCCACCAAGAGGTCCAGACTGGAGGCGGAGAACATCTGCTCCCACCGTCGCTGGATCAAGCCCAGCGCGCGATCGAACTCATCGGCGTCGATCAGGTGCCCGATCGCCTGAACGGTGGCGTGGACCGAGTCCGGTTCGTCGAGCCATGCCTCCGCAATACGTGCGTAGGTGGCGCGCACGGCATCCGGATCCGTCAAGGTCAAACTTCGCACGAGTGCGTGCCGGTAGACCGGCACCACACTGAACATGAAACCATCGAAGCTGATGAGTCCGGTGTCGCGCACCAACCGCTGGAGCCGCTCCGCGCCTCCCGTGTGACGGCTCGCCCGATTGGCGACGCCCGGTGTGAATCGTTCGCACAACGAGACGGCCGTCAGTATGTCGAGATCGCCGGGATCTTGCAGGGGGAAGACATCCGAGAGGACCATTGACTCGAGTTCGCCGATCGCCGTGTCGAAGCCGGTGGCCGGATCGATGCGCAGGTGGCGACGCATCGTCTCGACGGCGCGTGGCCATCCGTTGGTGGCCTGTGCGACGGTCTCGACGTGTGACTCGAGGTCGGTTCCGAGCAGGTCGGAGATCTCCTCAGCGCTGAGTCTGAGCTCGTCCGGTCCGGCGATGAACGACACCTCGTGGAGCGGCCAGAGTGCCGCCAGTTCCGATCGGCCCATTCGGGTGCACATGATCACCTGCCGACGGTCATCGCTCCACGAGGTGAGCATCGCAGCGAGTTGTGCGGCCAGGGGCGCGCCGACGCGCTCGAAGTCGTCGAGCACGATGGTTGCGTGGCCACCAACCGCATCCAGCGCGACGACGATCTGTTCGATCGTCCCCCCGGCGAACGACTCGAACGGCTCGACCGATTCGAATGTTCCGGCGTCGACGCCCAACCGAGACAGGGCCGCTGCGAGTCCTCGTGCGACCGTGGCTGTGTCAGTCCGAAACGCAGTCCCGAGTTCAACCCACACGACACGGTCGGGCGTGCCGTGTCGAGGTTCCGCCAGAGTGCTGCGCACCGTGGTCGTCTTGCCGAATCCCGCAGGTGCCGAGAGAACTCCACACGACGCGTCCACAAGTCGCGATTCCAGCCCCGCTCGTAACGTCGAAGCCCGCACTACGGTCACAGTAGACCCCATACCTCGAAACCATCCCATCTGAGCACGATCGATCATCAACACCCCAGCTACGTTCGCCGAATGTCAAAATCCAAAGGAACTTTTTCCCCGCGACGTGCCGTGCTCGGATTGGGCGTTGCGCTCACTCTGCTCGCCGTCGTCACCGGATGCTCCAGCGACGAGCAAACGTCCGAACCGACCGAAGCGCAAGTGTCCGAAGTGACCGATGCGCCTGCGTCCGAACCGACAGACGCTCCGGCGTCCGAAGCGACGGACGCTCCTGCGTCCGGATCGACCGAAGCGCCTGCGTCCGGATCGACCGAAGCGCCTGCGTCCGGATCGTCCGATGCCGGGACGTCCCTTCGCGGGGCAGGTGTGGCGAGGCTGATGGAGACGTCGACCCAGGCAGTTCTTCGCGATCAGAGCATCACGCTCGACGGCGTCCTTGAATGCAACGCCAACGTCAGCCTGGCTCGAGGCACAGTGACCGGCTCGTGCGCTGGAACCGATACCGACGGAAACGCGATTGCGTCGACGCTGGACGGAACAGGCAGCGTGACTGGTATCAATAGGTGTCGGGGTACGTTCATCGTGACCAGCGCAGGCGAAGTCATCAACGAGAACAGGAACTTCAACTGCATCTGACCGAACCTGTGGGAGATTGAAGAGCTGATGGCCAAGCGGAGCACGTCTGTCATCCCGGCGTTCGATGTCCCGATCATGTCACCGCAGGATCGACGTCTCGCCGGAAAGGTTCGGCGTGTGGCGGTGCCGCGGTCGAGTCATGCCGTGTGGGATCCGCCGGCGGATCGTCGCGATCCGGTCGAGGTGCTGGTCGAGTCGAACCGTGGTCGTGTGCCGGACCTCGTGCCGTTGCGTTTCGAACGAATGAGCGTGTCGCCGTTCACGTTCCTGCGCGGTTCGGCCCAGGTGATGGCGTTCGACTTGGCATCAGGCCCGTCGACGGATCTCGAGGTTCGGTTGTGTGGCGATGCCCATTTGTTGAACTTTGGTGCGTTCGCGAGCCCTGAGCGTCGTCTGATGTTCGATCTCAACGACTTCGACGAGGCCTCGCACGGTCCGTTCGAGTGGGATGTGAAGCGGCTCGCTGCGAGCGTCGTTGCCGCTGCCCGTGACAACGGCTTCGAGCCCGCTCAGGCGCGTCGGGCGGTACTGCGGGCGGTGGACGCCTACCGGGACTGGATGGATCGGTATGCCGACATGACCCATCTCGAGGTCTGGTACGCCCGTATCGAGATGCAGGACCTGCTTGCCACGATGAAGGCGTCTCGCCGCAAGCAAGAGGAGCATCTGCTCGAGAAAGCCCACACCAAGGATC
>JANOEM010000383.1:0-6793 GCA_031413195.1 Actinomycetes bacterium | reverse complement strand
AGCCAGCCTTCGGGAACCAGAGCCTGGCGCGACGATTGGAGCTTGGCCGCGGGTGGGGTCGACAGGGTCATGCCGCGCACGATGCCCGTCGCAGTTCGCCACATGCAAATGCGCGGCGGTCGAGCTTCGCCGAGGCGACTGTCGAGTTTCGTGGACGCGGCGGACGAGCATTGGTCGAGGCGTGGGCCGGGCTTCGTCGAAACGCCGGTCAGGCTTCGCCGATTGCCGGGCTTCTTCGCTGTGCTAGCCTCGCGCGTTGCACCCGCGTCGACCCCCCGCAAGGAGACCGCCGGTCCGCCGTATGGCACGGCCGGAATCGGACGACCCGGCGACGTGCTGGCCCTCGACTACGAGGTCGGCGAGTTCGACGACGATTACCTGCGACAGTGGCGACCCCGGCCGGCCGACGAGACACCACCACCGAGCCAGGACCGCCGACTCGGACCCGACGGCTTCCACTACGCCCTGCGCCACCGGATCACCGCCGTCGATGTGGCCGAGCGTTCCGTCACCCGCGAAATGCAGGCCTGGCAATGGCAGGACGACGAGCTCGTCGCGCACGAGACCCACGCCCTCGTTGCGAACGTGTACTCCTCGGACGAGATCGTGTCGCTGCTCGCCTCGGTCGGCTTCACCGACATGCGCGTGCTGGGCGGCTACCACGGCGACGCGCCGACCGAGCTCGATGAGTTTCACGTCTTCGTCGCGACCGTCACAGGTTGAGTGCGCACTGCGTGGCACCGTCGGGCCATGACGTTCGTCGACCTTGGCGAACGTGATGTTGTCAACGTGCCGTTGTAGGGCACCCGATGACACCAATCGATAACCCGCCCTCGAGGTCGGATCGACCCACTCGGGAACGGCCCTCTCGAGCACGGCATGTTCGCGGCCATCTAGTGTTCGATAGGGGGACCTCGTACGGAGGGTTCAGACGACTTCGAACGTCGGTGATCGAGTTCGGCCAGACCGTCTCATGTCGGTCCTCAACCGGACGCTTCCGTTCGACAGTGATGATGCGGTGGGCCGATCGAGCTGGGAGGTCCCACAGTTCGCGCGATTTGTGTGTGTGGTTGGGGCTCGTAGTGTCTCTGTGGTGGGCTCGGTGGTGAGCCGAGCGCTCGGAATCCCGGAGCTGATCCGACGCTCGGCATCTGGGCACACTGCGGCACCGTGGTGGGGGCAGCTCTGTTGAACTTCTGCGGTATTGCCGCAACGCTCCGACGTATCGCGCCCGTTGTCGACAAGAGCGTCGTCGAACACGTGGAGCGAGTTGGTCCCGGAACCGGCAATGTGGCGACGGGTCTGAGTTCGACAACACTTCGGCTTGCTGTCATCATTGTGTCCGGGGACAGCGACCAATAGGTGGTCGAGATTCCGGCAGCGCAACGGGGGGCACAGATGACGGGGTGGGTCACAGACACGCCGGCGGCGAGCAAGCGTTTCCCGCTGTACACACGATCGAACGCCAGTGACGTCATGCCCGATCCGGTCAGTCCGCTCGGGGTGACGCTGTCGATCGTCGGTGTCATGGATGGTTTTCGGGACGGCCAAGTACGTAATGGGGCGTTCGAGATGTCGGAGCTGACCGCCGAGGGGATCAACCCGACGTGCGGGTTCTTCAACGGCTACTTCTATGTCAACGCGTCCTTCTTGAGGGTGATGGGCGAGCGGAGTGGGGCCGGCGCTGCCGGCATCGACGCTGCGTTCTTCGGTAACCGACCCGACACGCCGCCCTACGTGGCCCACCCCGACGACCAGAGCGAGGCTGCCGCCGTTCGGCTCGCCGAGAGGGTCGGCTGGGTGTTGAGCACGACCGAATACCCGGAACTCGACGAACACAAAGCGGTGGCCGACCGGGTCCGCGCCGACCGGCCCGACCTGGCCTCGCTATGTGATGCCGAACTCGTCGCTCGGGCCCGGGAGATGACACCGCTGGTTCGGATGATGTTCGACGACCATGCCATCACCTCGTCGAACTCCGCGATGGGGCCAACCATCCTCGGCCAGCTCGTGCCGGATCTGATGCTCCGCCTGATCAGTGGGGCCGGTGACGTCGACTCCGCCGCGCCGAGCCATGCGATGTGGAACCTGTCGCGGCTCGACCGAGATAGCGACGAGTACACAGTTGCCTTCACCTCCTTCCTCGAGACCTACGGCTGCCGTGGCCCGGGCGAATGGGACCCGTACAGCGACACGTGGGAAACCAGACCCGAACTCGCCCGCGTACTGATCGACACGATGCGGAACGCTCCGTCCGACCAGGCGCCCGACGTCGCGTACGCCCGGGTGGTTGCTGACCGGGAGGCGGCGACCACAGAGGCCGTGGCCCGAGTCGACGGTGACGAGGATGCGACGTCAACGATTCTCGCCGCCCAAGCCTCGGCACTCAGGTTCAACGCCTGGCGGGAGAGGTCGAAAACCAACTGTGTCAAAGTGATCAATGAGCAGCGGGTAGCGCTGCGCGAACTGGGGCGTCGTCATCTCCCCGAAGAACGCGACGTGTTCATGCTTCTCGACTCCGAGCTCGACGGGTTCGTCGCCGACCCGGATCGCATGAAGCCGACGATCGCTGGTCGCAAGGCCGATTGGCGTCATCTCTGGGAGCTCGAGCCGCCCTATTTCATCGAAGCGGACAAGGGGATCCCGTCCATTGACGACCTCCACGCGAAGAGTGCTGCCACCGTCGACATCGCCCCCGCCGGAACAGAGCTCACTGGCGCGGCCGGCTGCTCGGGTGTCGTCGAGGGCGTGGCCCGGGTGATCAACGACCCGTCGGATCCGTCCGCCCTGCAGCCAGGTGACATCCTCGTTGCGCCGAACACGGACCCGTCATGGACACCGCTCTTCGTCGCCGCCGGTGGCGTCGTCGTCGGCGTCGGCTCGATGAACAGTCATGCCGTGATCGTCAGCCGCGAACTCGGCCTCCCCTGTGTCGTGTCCGTCACCGACTGCACGACGCGCATTCCCGACGGTGCTCGGCTGCGCGTCGACGGCGACGCAGGCACCGTCACCATCCTCGAGGTCTGACTCGTCACCGCCAGCCAGGTGGCCCTTCAAGCGCTTGGTTGCTGCCGGTCGGCACAGCGCGTCGATCACTTCCCGCTGGTCATGGTTGCCGAAGGTTGACCGGCAAGGCTACCGAGGGAACGACCCCCTCGAGGTCGTCGGGAGTCGGCTCGTCCGGCAGCGTCCGGTGTCTTTGCGATCGAGCACTCCACAATCACAGCCCGGCCCCACGTCCGATAGGGGAATCTCGTGCGGACGGTTCGACGGGCGCCGAGTGCCGCTGAGCGACGGCAGCGCGCACGTCTCATCTGACGTCCCCAACCGGACACGTCTTGCGCCCGACCACCGGCGGAGCTGACAAGTTGGATGCCGTCTCGGATACCGATCCGTCACTGAGACGTTCCCGTGTCACCGAGTGGGCACCGCGGCAGCTCCGAGGACGATCCGTGGCCGATCGCAATCTCTCCGTTTCCGTTCGATCTGGTGGCGTAGGCCGCGTAGATGCGATTCGAGCGAATCAGCGTCGACCACCGTGTCATGGGTGGCGTGCCGTGCATCGCTGGCACGCGTATCCCGGTTGCGACGATCGTGTCGCTGGTGGCCGAAGGGGCGGCCCCGATCGACATTGTCGCCAGCTACCAACAACTCGTTGCCGATGACGTCCGCGCTGCGCTCGAGTACGCCGCAGCGACGGTTCGTGAGCGCGAACTCCCATTGCGCACCGGCCTGTGAACTTCCTGATCGACGAATGGTCATCGTCGAGTCCTCTGCAACATCGACCCCGATCAAGGGTCAACCCTCTAGTAATCACGCCTCCACTCGTTCATGCTCGACGTTCAGCCGTCCCAACGAAACACGGGGTGAACAGACAATGCGAACACACAAGCATGCAACCCGAACCGCCCGGCTCGCTCTCATCGCTGCCCTGGGCCTCCTCATCGCCGGCTGTTCGAATGATTCGCCCACGACGAGTGAAGCCGCAGACACGACGGTCGGCAAGAGCACTGAGGGTTCCAACCCGACGGCAGGTCTGACGCTGGTCGGCCTCGGTGATTCCATACCCGGAGCATTGAACTGCTCGAGTCCATGCAGGAGCTATGTCGAAGTACTCGGTGAAATGGCTGCGACCAGCCTCGGTCAACCCGTCGTCGCGGAGAATCTCGCGACGAACGACAGCCTCACGTCAACCGAACTACTGGCGCGACTCAAATCCGAGGACTCCCACATCAACGCGATTCGCGCCGCAGATGCAATCACCATCCAGATTGGGTTCAACGACTGGCAGTCAACGTGCTATTGGCCCGACCATGAGACCTGTGTGAGTGACGGCGCGAACATCGTTCAGACGAACCTTGGGCTGATCCTCGACGAGATTTCGAGCATTCGTGGCAACTCGCCGGCTGCGCTCTGGGTCGTCGGGTACTACGACAACACGATCGGTGATCCGAACCTCGCCGCCAACTGGCAACTCACGCCGGCTGATGAGCCGGCCTTCCACGCCTTCTACTCGACTGCGCTCAGCGACTTCAACAGCATGATGTGCGAGGTGGCCACCGCCCACGACGCAACGTGTGTCGACCTCGTCGCAGCCTTCAGCGGCGCGAGTCTGAACGCTGATGCCGGCGCACTCCTCGGCGGGGATCATCTCCACCCCTCGCAGAGCGGCCATGAACTGATCGCAGAGACTGTCGCCGCCACCGGGTTCGCACCGCTCGCGTGAACTGGCGATCATCAAGGGGGCCGACGAGTCACAACATCGGGCAGTCGAACACTCCCCAGACCGACCTCAACCGCGCATATCGGGATGCTGAATCTCGTCGATCGGTCAGCTGCTCGTGACCGGTATCGCCCACGCGTGACGCCACACTCTCACGGGCAGTTTTCGCCGCAGTCGAGTGCTCGACACTTGTCCGATAGGGGGACGCCACCCGAACGATTCCGCCTTCGCCGATGCCACGAATGGCGCCGCGCGATCCCGTCTCAGTAGGCGGTCCTCAACCGGACGCTTCCCAACGACAGTGACGAGTATGCGGGTGACGTGGCATCGAGAATGTGACTGACTTCGCCAGCGCTGCGACGTTGCGTGCTCGTGAGCGCCCGGGTGTTACCGAGCGGGCCACTATCAAGGTAAGTTGATGCTTGTGGATCCGGTGATCCTGGAGAGTGCACGCAAGCACGGGGTCCACGACGACGACATCCTCCACGCCGACCGCAACCCAACACGCGTCTTCGATCTCGACGGCCTGACAATGCTCATCGCTGCAGCAACCGATGGCCACCTGCTCGAGATCGGCGTCGTCGAAGGCGACGGAATCGACTTCATCGTGCACGTCATGACCGCCTGCAACAAGTTCCTGAGGTGACTCCCATGCCCCGTTCAATCCAAGAGATCCTCGACCAAGCCGACGAACTCGCCAAACGATTCGAGGACTACGAACCCGAGGCCAACGATGAACGCCCGGTCGAGGAGTACCTGCTCGAACGAGCTGCGCTCGCGCGGGCTCGCAGTGAACGCCAAGTAGCCGACGCGGTCATCGCCGCTCGTGTTGCGGGTGCCTCGTGGCAGAAGATCGGCAGCCTGCTCGGCACATCTGCACAAGCGGCACAACAGCGCTACGGCGCGCTCGTCGAGGCGGGCTGATCGTCGACGTGTCGCGAACCCACCACCCACTTCGCCTGGCAGGCTGAACGTGTCCGAGAAGGAATGGCGTGCGGACGGTTCAGAGTGCTTTCGTCGGACCTCGAGCGGTCGCCCATGCACGTCCCATCTGACGGCTCTCAACCGGACGGACAGAGTCGTCGCGGTAAACGACGGCGGCGGAGCGAGCGGGTAGCGTTGATCGACTCGACGAGCTTCTGGGGGTGCGGCATGGATCTGCGAGCGCTGGGATACATCGGCGTGGACGCCACGGATTTGGCCGCTTGGGCCGGCTACGCCGAGGCGCTCGGTGCGATGGTCATCCCGTCGGACGATGGGGATCATCTGGACGTGAGGATCGACGAGCGGCCGTACCGGGTGATGGTGCGGCAGTCCGCGGATCGGGAAGGGCTGGCCTTCGTCGGCTGGGAGTTCGCCGATCAGCGCGCGCTCGACGCGGCGGTCGAGCAGTTGGAGGCTTCCGGTCATGCGGTGAAACCGAGTTCGAACGCAGAGCGGGCGAACCGTCGGGTCTGCGCAATGGTGCATACGACCGACCCGGGAGGGTTTCCCCTCGAGTTGTTCTGGGGTCCGATTCTCGATCACGAACCGTTCGTCGCTCCGTGGGGTGGATCCGGTTTCGTGACCGGCACCCTGGGTTTTGGCCACATTGTGCTCGGCACACCGAATTTCTCGGCCGCGGTCGAGTCCTACATCGAGGTACTCGGGTTCCGGGTCAGCGACATCTGGCGGCCCGGGGGCTCGGAGGTGGCGTTCCTGCACTGCAATCCGAGACATCACAGCCTTGCCCTCGTGCCAGCCGACGTGGCCCAGCTCTACCACTTCATGTTCGAGGCCCGAAGCCTGGACGACGTGGGGTACGCGCTCGATCGCCACCACGACGGACGCATCCCCATCTCGATGGACCTCGGAAAGCACCCGAACGACACGATGGTGTCGTTCTACAGTCGCAGCCCGTCGGGATTCGACGTCGAAATCGGGTGTGGCGGCCGCCTGGTCGATGACGCCACCTGGACGGTCACCGAGATCACCAAGCCCAGCCTGTGGGGTCACCGTCGCCCGGCGTGAGAACGAATTCGGACGGCGGGCGTCCGACAGGGGGATGGCGTGCGGACGGTTCAGAGTGCT
>JANOEM010000382.1:0-2132 GCA_031413195.1 Actinomycetes bacterium | reverse complement strand
ATGCCACCCAGCCAAACCGACGAGGGCATCCGGGCCGCCGACCTGATCCGGGCGGCGCACCCGGAGATCGGTGTCGTCGTCCTGAGCCAGTACGTCGAGCCCGGGTACGCGCGACGTCTGTTCGAGAACGGCTCGGACGGTAGGGCGTACCTGCTCAAGGAGCGTGTCGCCGACCTCGACGAGTTGGGGGCAGCGATCCGCCGCGTAGCCGATGGAGGGTCGGTCGTCGACCCGAAGGTGGTCGAAGCGCTGATCGGCGCGAAGGCAAACCCCGAGTCAAACGCGCTTGGTCGACTGACCGATCGCGAGCGAGACGTGCTCGCCGAGATGGCGGCGGGCAAGAGCAACTCGTCGATCGGTGAGGCGCTGTTCATCTCGGCCCGATCGGTGGAGAAGCACATCAACGCGATCTTCACCAAGCTAGACCTGGTGCAGACCGACGATGTACATCGACGGGTCCGGGCCGTGCTGGTGTACCTGGGCCTGGGCGCGCCGTAGGGGCTAACCCCACCCCAGACAGCGGGTCAACGCGGTGGGTTCCGCACGACGACGGTGTCATGATCATCTCGTGACCGATGTCCGAGTCCTCATCGTCGACGACCAGCTGCCGTTCCGCGAGGCTGCCCGCATGGTGGTCGAGATGACCGATGGCTTCGACGTCGCTGGTGAGGCGGTCAACGGTGAGGAGGCCGTCGACATGGCGGCCAGCCTGCGGCCCGATCTGGTGCTGATGGATGTCCAGATGCCCGGCATCGACGGAATCGAGGCCACCCGTCGGATCATGGGCCTCGACGATCCGCCGCACGTGCTGGTGATGTCGACTCACGAGTCGGGGAGCTACGAGGGGCCGGCGCTCGCAGCCGGCGCGATCGGGTTCCTCCCCAAGTCGATGTTCAGCATGGACGCCCTCGAGGAGACCTGGGCGACTCTCGCGTCGCCCGAGTGATCACACGCCGGTGTGATGAGTGATCGGCACGGTGCCCGCAATCGTCGTGCCGCGTCCGGGATCGGAGCTGATCGTGAGGTGGCCCCCGACGGTGTCGAGGCGGTCGGTGATGCCGTTCAGACCGCTCCCCGGGGTGATCCTTGCGGTGTCGAAGCCGTTCCCGTCGTCGGTGATCTCGAACTCCAGCGCACCGTTCTTGGCGGTCAGTGTGACGAATGCCGACGTGGCGTTGGCGTACTTCGTGGTGTTCTGGAGTGCTTCGAGCACAGTGAAGTAGACGGCGGATTCGACCTCGCGCGGGTAGCGCATGATGCCGTCGCCGCGTACTGAGACCGGAAGCGCCGAGGTACGGGCCTGCTGGGCGATCGCCACGGCGAGGCCCTCGGCTTCGAGCAACGGCGGGTAGATGCCACCGGCGAACTCGCGGATCGCCGCGATCGCGTCCCCGGCCTGGACTTCGAGCTGGGTGAGCAGGGCAGCGGTTTTCGTCGCCCCGAGCTGTTCGGCGCGTTTGCGCGTCGGACCCAACTTCACCTTCAGCGCGACGAGTTGTTGTTGGGGGCCGCTGTCGAGCGTGTTCTCCAAATCACGTCGGGCCGCATCGGCGGCCGCGAGCACCCGCTCGCGGGACGCTTCGAGTTCCGCGACCTGACGGCGCAGCTGAACGGTCAACCGAGTGTTGCGAATCGCCAACCCCAATCCGGCGGCGAGATCGGCCAGCAGTGCCGCCTCGGCAGGAGTCACCGATTCGCCGGCCTCTTTCGTCAACGACAGGCCACCGAACAACTCGCCGTCATGGAACACCGGCGACGACCAGTCCGCATCCGGATCGACGAACTCGTCAACGCCTTCGAGGTACCGCGCTTCAGCGTCGGTCGGCCACCTCGACGCGGTCCGGAACCCGTCACCGGAGCGGACCCACAGCGCAGCCGTTTTGGCGCCTGTGCCGTCAACGATCAGCTGCGGGACACGTTCAATCAACTCGTCGTCGGACAGCTCCGACGAGCGGTGCGAGAACCGCACCAGGATCTCGTGCGGTGTCGCACGCTCCCCGTACACGAGTCGGTTCGCCCGCCGTTCGACCCATCGGCGCACCGGCTGGAAGGCGATCGCCACCAACACCGTCGCCGCGATCGAGAGACCGAACCCTGTATCTCCACCGAGCAGCTGACCGAGCCCGACGACG
>JANOEM010000381.1:0-20411 GCA_031413195.1 Actinomycetes bacterium | reverse complement strand
CGTCTTCCAACGGGCCCGTGAAAAGAGTGAGGAGGGTTGGCCCGTCATCGTCTTCTTCGACGAGATGGACAGCATGTTCCGGACCCGCGGCTCGGGGATCAGCAGCGACATGGAGAGCACGATCGTTCCTCAGTTGCTGGCCGAGATCGACGGCGTCGAGGGTCTGCGCAACGTGATCGTGATCGGCGCGACCAATCGCGAGGACCTGATCGATCCGGCCATCCTCCGGCCGGGACGACTGGACGTGAAGATCAAGATCGAACGGCCGAACGAGGTCGCAGCGAAGCAGATCTTCGCCCAGTACCTGACCAACGAGATCCCGATCGCCCCGGACGAGATCGTTGCGGAGATGATCGAACGCACGGTCAGCGAGATGTACCGCGACGACGAAGCCAACCGTTTCCTCGAGGTCACTTATCAGAACGGCGACAAGGAGATCCTCTACTACAAGGATTTCTCGTCGGGCGCGATGATCGAGAACATCGTCAGGAGGGCGAAGAAGCTTGCGATCAAGCGACTGATCGCCGGCGGGATCAAAGGTGTCAGCACCCAGGACATGCTCGACTCGATCAAGCAGGAATACAAAGAGCACGAAGACCTGCCGAACACCACGAATCCCGACGACTGGGCCAAGATCAGCGGCAAGAAGGGCGAGCGGATCGTGTTCATTCGCACCCTCGTCAACGAAGGCAAGGCCGCCGCTGCATCGCTCGAAGGTGGACGAGCGATCGAACGGGTCACCACCGGCCAGTACCTCTGACTCTTTTACCTCTGAACCGGTTCACGGCGTTTCGGGGTTACCGGCAGTAGGGTCACGGCATGGCCATCGCCAAGGTCTGCGGGATCGAAACCGAATACGGCATCGTGGTTCGTGGCGCGGAATCGAACCCGGTTGCCGCATCGAGCGTCTTGATCAACGCCTACGTCAGCGGTGTTCTGCGCAAAGTTGGTTGGGACTTCGAAGACGAACATCCCGCCAACGATGCGCGGGGTTTCACCTATGAGGAAGTGTTCGCTCCGGAAGTCGAGACACAACTCGTCAATGCCGTGCTCACCAACGGAGCGCGCTACTACGTCGACCACGCTCACCCCGAGATCTCGACCCCCGAGTGCGTGAACGCGCTCGAGGTCGTGCGCTGGGATAGAGCCGCCGAGGAGATCGTCCGGGCGAGCATGGACCGGGCCCGTGTCCTGCTCGCTGACGGGAGCGAGATCGTCACGTACAAGAACAACTCCGACGGCAAGGGCAACAGCTACGGCTGCCACGAGAACTACCTGGTCGATCGAGCGACGCCGTTCGGGCGGATCGTCAGCCAGGTCACGCCCCATTTCGTGACCCGGCAGGTCTTTTGTGGCGCCGGCAAGGTCGGCTGCGAGTTCCCGAACACGACATCCAAGTCGGTCCCGTTCCAGTTGAGCCAGCGTGCCGACTTCTTCGAAGAAGAAGTCGGATTGGAGACCACGCTCAAGCGACCGATCGTCAACACCCGCGACGAACCTCATTGCGACCCGCAGAAGTATCGCCGACTGCACGTCATCGTCGGCGACGCAAACATGGCCGAGATGTCCACCTACCTCAAGGTCGGCACGACTGCAATCGTGCTCGCGATGATCGAAGACGACGCGATCGGGACAGACCTCGCGTTGGCCAATCCTGTCTCGGCGATACGCCAGATCAGTCACGATCCGACGCTGACACGCACCGTCGTGTTGCGCGACGGAAAGCGGGTCACAGCGCTCGAGTTGCAATGGGCGCTCCTCGAGCGAGCAGTCAAGTACGAACGAAGTCACGGGCTCGAGCCGGTCGGCGAGGACGTCGGCGCAGACGTCCTGGTCAAGTGGGAAGCCGTGCTCGAAGGTTTGGAGACCGATCGGTCCACTGTCGCCCACTGGGTGGACTGGGTGGCCAAACAGCGCCTCATCGACGGATTCGCCGCGCGCCACGACGTGCTGCCCGGCGACGCGAGACTCAAGGCACTCGATCTGCAGTACCACGACTTGCGCGCGGACAAGTGCCTGGCACGACGGATGAACCTCGCGACCCTGATCGACGATGCCGACGTGCAGACGGCGATGACCGAGCCACCGGAGACGACTCGGGCGTACTTCCGCGGGAAATGCCTCCAGAAATGGCCGGACGACATCGTCGCCGCCAACTGGGATTCGCTCGTGTTCGACATCGGTCGAGATCCACTGCGCAGGGTCCCGATGATGGAACCGCTGCGCGGAACCGCCGAGCACGTCGGCCAACTGCTCGATGAATGCGACACCGCCGCCGAACTTCTTGCACGGCTCGGCTCTTAGGCTTGTGGAAAGATCGACATGACGCACCTGATCCGAATGCTTGACACGATCCGAATGCCTGGGGAGGACTGACACCATGGCCGAACGAACGCAGAAACAGAAGCCGGCACCGAGTCGTACCGAAGAGACCGTCACGGACGGCGCACCGGTCGCGCCCCAAGGCGAGAAGCTGAAGGCCGAACTCGACGATTTGCTCGATGAGATCGACGAAGTACTCGAGACCAACGCAGAGGACTTCGTCAAGAGCTACGTACAAAAGGGCGGAGAGTAGCCAGATGTCGATGCCGTTCTTCGCTCCCGGCGACGATCCGGGTGCGAGTTTCCCCGAGTTGCTTCGCCGCGTCGGCATGCAACACGCCTCGCTCCCGTCGGCGATCGACCTCGGAGTGCCACACGCAACGACGTGCATTGCCCTGCGCTACGAGGATGGGGTCGTGATGGCGGGCGACCGACGGGCGACTTCGGGGAACTTGATCAGTCATCGCAGCATGGAGAAAGTTGTGCAGGCCGACAAGTTCAGCGGTGTCGCGATCGCGGGCGCAGCGGGCCCGGCGATGGAAATGATCAAGCTGTTCCAATTGCAGTTGGAACACTACGAAAAGGTCGAAGGCTCGTTCCTCAGTCTTGAGGGCAAGGCCAATCAGCTGTCGATGATGGTTCGCAGCAACCTCCCGGCAGCGATGCAGGGGATGGTCGTCGTGCCGATCTTCGCCGGATTCGACCACCGCCGCGCTGAGGGCAGGTTGTGGGCCTATGACGTCACCGGTGGACGCTACGAGGAACACGAGTACGTCGCGACGGGTTCGGGCAGCCTGCACGCCGGAACCGTCGTCAAGCTCGGTCATCGGCCACATCTCAGTCGAGACGAAGCCCTTGATCTCGCATGTCGCGCCCTGTGGGAGGCCGCGGATGCCGATTCGGCGACCGGCGGCCCCGACGCTCTCCGCGGCATCTATCCAGTGGTCGCAACCATCACCGCTGACGGATGGAACCGCGCCGAGGACGACGACCTCATCGCGCGCTACGCCACGATCGCTGCAGGAATGAGGGACCGGACATGAGCATGCCGTTCTACGTCGCACCGGAACAGGTGATGAAAGACCGCGCCGATTACGCCCGCAAAGGCATCGCCCGCGGCCGGGCAATGGTTGCGTTGCGCTACGCCGATGGCATCGCTCTCGTCGCCGAGAACCCGTCGAACACGCTCCGTAAGATCAGCGAGATCTACGACCGAATCGCCTTCGCCGGTGTCGGCAAGTACAACGAGTTCGACCAGTTGCGTGTCGCCGGCGTGCGCGCTGCCGATCTCAAGGGCTACCAGTACAGCCGCGACGACGTCGACGCACGCAGCCTTGCCAACAACTACGCGCAGATGCTCGGCCAGATCTTCACCCATGAGATGAAGCCAATGGAGGTCGAGATCCTGGTTGCAGAGGTTGCGCTCGACACCGAGCACGACCAGTTGTTCCACATCCTCTACGACGGCACCGTGATGGACGAACGGCGCTTCAGCGTCCTCGGCGGCGATGCAGAGGCCATCTCGGGCCGACTTCACGAATCGTTCGCAGAGGACCTCGACCTCGCCGCGGCTGTTCGAGCAGGGGTTGCTGCGCTTGCCGGCCCCGATCGAACCCTGTCTGCTGACGACCTCGAAGTCGCAGTGCTCTCTCGGCTCCATGGCCGTCGATGCTTTGCACGGCTGCCCGACACCGACGTCGCAGCCCACCTCGCATCCTGAACCTGCAAGCGTTAGGTTGACGCGATGGAGCGGCGTATCTACGGGCTCGAGAACGAGTACGGGGTCACGTGCACATTGCGCGGTCAAAGGCGGCTGAGCCCGGACGAGGTCGCCCGGTACCTGTTTCGGCGGGTGGTCAGTTGGGGCCGCAGCAGCAACGTGTTCTTGCAGAACGGCGCACGGTTGTACCTGGACGTGGGGTCTCACCCCGAGTACGCGACGCCCGAGTGCGACTCGTTGTACGACCTTGTCGTCCATGACAAGGCGGGGGAGCGGATTCTCGAGAGCTTGGTCGAGTCCGCCGAGCAGCGTCTGCGCGAGGAGGGCATCAGGGGCACGATCTACCTGTTCAAGAACAACACCGACTCCGCCGGTAACAGCTACGGCTGCCACGAGAACTACCTCACGAGTCGCCGCGACGACCTCGGCCACTACGCCGAAGTCCTGATTCCATTCCTGGTCAGCCGTCAGATCTACACAGGCGCAGGCAAAGTGCTGCAAACGGCGCGAGGTCCGCTGTACTCCATTGCGCAGCGTGCCGAGCACATCTGGGAGGGCGTGTCATCGGCCACCACCCGCAGCCGACCGATCATCAACACTCGCGACGAACCCCACGCTGATGCCGAGAAGTACCGGCGACTTCACGTGATCGTCGGCGACAGCAACATGAGCGAGTACACCACGTTCGTCAAGGTCGGCGCTGCAGCGTGCATGTTGCGGATGGTCGAGGACCCGCAAGTCGTGCTGCGCGACATGACCCTCGAAAATCCGATCCGGGCGATCCGTGAGATCAGTCACGACATCACGTGCCGGCGAACCGTCAAACTCGCGAACGGACGCGAGGTCAGTGCGCTGGACATCCAGCGCGAGTACCTCGATCGAGCTTTGCGGTACGCAGACACCAAGGGATTCCCTCCGATGGAGCAAAAGGCGTTGGAGATGTGGGAACACTGCGTCTCGACGATCGAGAACGATCCGTTGAAGTTAGACCGTGAGGTCGATTGGGTGATCAAGCACAAGCTGATCGAGGCGTATCGGGCCAAGCACGACCTGCCCCTCGGCCATGCCCAGGTCCAACTGCTCGACCTGCAGTATCACGACGTCAGTCGAGATCGGAGCCCGTTCTACAAGATGCAGGACCGTGGCATGATCGAACGAATGTGTAATGACGACGACATCAGTACCGCTGTCGATCTTCCGCCGCAGACGACACGGGCGCGCTTGCGGGGCGAGTTCATCAAGCGAGCCAAGGAACGCAAGCGCGACTACACCGTCGACTGGGTTCACCTCAAGCTGAACGATCAAGCTCAGCGAACCGTTCTCTGCAAGGACCCGTTCAAGAGCCGCGACGAGCGCGTCGAGAAGTTGATCGCGTCGCTGTAGTTCGGGTCGTCTCGGACGATCTCGGAGAAGCGCGGTGCCACCTCTGGACGCCGACGACCCGGTACCGTTGCCTGGGCATGTCCAGCGACGAACAATCGATGACCACAATCGTGGAGGCCACGGCGGTCGACACCCTCAGCCCGGATCTCGATCAAGACGTGACAGCGGAGATCCCCGGCGAATCGCGAAGCTTCGCGAAGTCGCTTCGCGAATGGCTGATCGTCGTGATCGTTGCGATCACGGCCGCTGTGGTCATGAAAGTGTTCATCGTCCAGCAGTTCTACGTGTCCGGCCACTCGATGGATACCACGCTTCACGACCTAGACCGGGTTCTCGTCAACAAGCTGTCCTATGACCTGCACGATCCGAATCGCGGCGACGTCGTGGTGCTCGAAGAGGGGACCGGCCAGCAGGAGCGGGACCTGATCAAGCGCGTGATCGGCCTGCCGGGCGAGACGATCGAGATCAAGAACTGCGTGGTGTACATCGACAATCGAGAACTGATCGAGCCATACCTCGATCCTGCTGTCACCACCCCGACGAACTGCGGGTCGCCCAACTACGGACCGCTGGTGATTCCCGATCAGAAGGTCTTCGTGATGGGCGACAACCGTCCCAACTCCGGTGACAGCCGAGGCAGCCTCGGTCCCGTCTCCTACGACAAGATCGTCGGTCGAGCGTTCGTGGTGATCTGGCCACGCGAAGATTGGCAATGGCTCTGACAGACAGGAGCTGAACCTGCGAACCAGCCAGCCAAGGCCCGTTAGGACTCACAGCTTCGGTGCGCCAAGCTCGGCGCGATAGGCATCCATCATCCGGTCGACCCAATCACTGTGCACACCATCGATCCCCATCCGAAAGATCGGCCGCAACACGTGCTCGTGCTGCAGATCCCACGCGATCGCGCACAGACCGAACCGGTGACAGAGCGAGACGAGGCCGCCATTCCAGTCCGAGTGGTGCATGTTGATCGCATCGATTCCCTCGCTGGCGAGTGTTGCCGCCCGGCGTTCCAGTCCTTCCTTGATCCTTGAGAGCCGGGTCGAGTCGACCAGCCGCGCTCCGTCTGTCTGGGACCGCAGCGGCAACAGTGATTGCCACGTCGGGTGACACAACCACAGCCTGGGGAGCAACGCCGGAGCAGCCTCGCGAACGACGTCGAGCACGGCGCTGCCGACGTCGTCGCCCTTCAGATCGAGCGAGAGGTGGTAATCGGTGCCGCACTCCTCGAACAGCTCGACCAGCGTCGGCACGAACGACGGGAGTTGACTCCTGCGCAAGTCTGTGATCTGGCGCTTGCGGGCCCAGTGCCGCACGAAGCCGTCATGTTCGAGCACGGGGATTCCATCGCTGGTTACCCAGACATCACTCTCGATTCCGGTCGCCCCCAGCTTGAGTCCGAGCCGGAAGGCCTCGATCGTGTTCTCGGGGGCATGGGCTCGTCCACCTCGATGGGCGAACGCGACTGGGTGCTCGAGGAGGGATGGGATTCGCTGCTGCATCTGGGCGTCATTGTGTCAGGTGGATGTGTCAGGTGGATGGTGTCAGGTCGATCGCTTCAGGGGGACGAACGCGCCTCTCTGTCGGTACGTTCTCGCCGTAGACTCGCCCACGTGTTCAACCTGTCCGGCAGCGAGCTGATCTTCCTCGTGCTGATCGCCTTGGTCGTCCTCGGCCCGGACAAGCTGCCCGAGGCGATGCGTAAGGCCGGCAAGGCGTATGCCGACTTCAAGAAGCTCACCAACGGCTTCCAGAGCGAGATGAAGGCCGTTCTCGACGAACCAATGCGAGAGCTACGCGAGACCGCTGAGCTCGCCAAGCAGTCGGCGATGTTCGACATCAACGGAACCACCCCGAAGCCGGATCAGAAACCGGCATCGGCCAGCATCGCGCCGCCGGCCAGCGAGAGGCCGAGCGTCGAGGAGGCCCTCGCCAAACTCGAGGTCAAGGGCGCGCCGACGCCGGTGGACGCGACGTCAATCGATCCGCGCATCATCGCCGAGAGTCCTCCTGTCGCCGAGAGTCCTGCCGTCGCAGAGAGCCCCGAAGCCACCGAGAGCCCTGCAGCCGCCGAGCGACCGGCCAGTGATGATGTCTCCGCCACAGGCGAGGTTTCTGCGTGAAGATTCCCTTCAAGGGGGCCGAGCGACCAGCAGTCAAAGGTCCCGAAGACCGGATGACGCTGCGCGATCACCTGGCGGAGCTTCGGGTCAGGGTCGTACGGTCCGGGCTCGCCATCGTTGTCGGCGTCGTCATCATCATGGCCTTCTACAACTCGGTCCTGCTCTTTCTCACGCGGCCCTATCGAGACCTGTGTGCAAGACGGGGGACCGACTTCTGTAACGGCGATCTGTTCGCACTCGGCCCGCTCGAAGGGTTCTCGTCGCGCATCTCGATCTCGTTGTACGGCGGCTTGGTCCTTGCGTTCCCGGTGATCCTTTGGCAGGTCTGGAGATTCATCGTCCCTGGTCTGCACGCAAAGGAGAAGAAGTACGCGATTCCATTCATCGCCTCGACGCTGGTCCTGTTCGTTCTCGGAGGCTTCATCGCGTATTGGACGCTGGACCTTGCGCTCGAGTTCTTGATCTCATGGTCTGGCAACGACGTGCAACAGACCTTCCAGATCGACAAGTACATGAGCCTCGTCGGTTTGATGATCGCCGCCTACGGAATCGGTTTCGAGTTCCCGGTGTTGTTGGTCTTTCTCCAGATGGTGGGTGTCGTCACTCCCCAGACGCTGCTCAAGCAATGGCGCTACGCCGTCATGGTCATCTTCGTCATCGCTGCGGTGATCACACCGTCGGGCGATCCGATCTCGATGCTCGCGCTGGCCATCCCGATGACGATCTTCTACATGATCGCGGTCGCGATCGGCTTCGTGTTGCAGAAGCGGAAGCGGGCCCGCGAGGAACGTCAGGACAGCGACGAGGGCGACGACGACACCGTCGCGGACGTGTCCGCCTCGAAGACCGTCTGACGCGCCACACTGATGAGCGTGCGCGCCGACCGGGCCGAACTGATTGCCCACTACTCCTTTCCTCTCGATCGCTTCCAACTTCAAGCGTTGGATGCGCTCGACGACGGGCAATCGGTCCTCGTCGCTGCGCCGACGGGCTCCGGCAAGACGGTGGTGGCCGAGTACGGCATCGAGGCTGCACTGCGGGCCGGTCGGCGGGCCTTCTACACGGCTCCGATCAAGGCGCTGTCGAATCAGAAGTTCCACGACCTCGTCGGACGTTATGGCCCCGACCGGGTGGGCCTGCTCACCGGCGACAACACGATCAACGGCGACGCGCCGATCGTGGTGATGACCACCGAAGTGCTGCGTAACATGATCTACGGCCGGTCAAGCGCGCTCGACTCCCTGGCGTTGGTCGTCCTCGACGAAGTCCACTTCCTGCAGGACACCTATCGCGGACCGGTCTGGGAGGAAGTGATCATTCACCTCCCTGAATCGGTACAACTTGTGTGCCTGTCCGCGACGGTCAGCAATGCCGCCGAACTGACGGAGTGGATCACCACCGTTCGTGGGCCGACGACCAGCGTCGTCGAGGACAAACGTCCCGTTCGCCTGGAGAATCTCTTCATGGTCGGCGACAAGACCTCCGATCGGCTCCACCTCCTGCCGACCCTGGTCAATGATCGGCCCAACTCCGTCGCCCTTCGGCTCACCGAGGAAGGCACCCGCCAGTCGCAGTCCGGCCGCGGACGTACGACCGGCCATGCGCGTCGAAAACTGTATGCGCCGAGCCGGCTCGAGGTCGTGGAACGGCTCGAAGCAGAGCGGATGCTCCCGGCGATCTACTTCGTCTTCAGCCGGAACCAATGCGACGAGGCTGCCAAGACCTGTCTGGCCGCGGGACTGCGCCTGACTACCGGCGAACAGCGAGAGCGAATTCGAAGCATCGTCGATACACGCCTCGCCGGGATCGATACAGCCGATCTGGCGGTGCTCGGGTACGGCCAGTTCCTTGCTCAGCTCGAAGCCGGAATCGCAGCGCACCACGCGGGCATGGTTCCACCGTTCAAGGAGGTTGTCGAGGCATGCTTCGCCGCTGGTTTGATCAAGATCGTGTTCGCGACCGAGACGCTCGCAGTCGGTATCAACATGCCGGCCAGAACTGTCGTGATCGACAAGCTGACCAAGTTCACCGGCGAGCACCACGCAATGCTGACCGCCGGAGAGTTCACCCAACTGACCGGACGCGCCGGGCGGCGAGGGATCGACGAACTCGGTCAGGCGATCGTGCTGTGGAACCCGTTCACGCCATTCGATCAAGTCGCCGCACTTGCGGCTAGTCGATGGTTCCATCTCAACTCTGCGTTTCGCCCGACCTACAACATGGCCGCCAACCTGGTCCGCACCTATACCAGCGAACAGGCCCACCATCTGCTCAACCTGTCGTTTGCGCAATTCCAAGCCGATGGTGATGTCGTCCGGATGGAGAGCCGGCTCGGGCGTCGCCAGTCACAACTGGCCGATATCACTCGCGAGGCGATCAGCCCCTATGGCGACATCGACGACTATCGCCGAAGGCTTCGCACCGCCGACGAAACCAAGCAGCAAGCACACGCCCTCCGCGGCAACGATCCGATCGATCTGGCGATCATGAAGTTGCGGCCCGGAGATGTGATCTACATCCGCAAGGGCAAGTATGCCGGTCGCGCGGCGGTGATCAGCACCGCCAACCGTAAGGGCGGTACTCGGCTCAACGTGATCGATGCTCGCCGGAACCTGTTGATGCTGGCGGGCGCCGACTTCGACGAGCCACCGATCTCGCTCGGCCAGATCGACCTCCCGGCCGAATACTTGCCGAACCGAACCGACTACCAGCGCGAGGTCGCACTGCGACTCGAGCAGGCAAAGCTCGTCGGGCAACCCGTTCGGAATCGACTCCCCGCAGTATCGGTCGATGGCTACCACCCGGTCGAGGACGACCCCGATCTCAAGCACCGGCTCAAAGCAGCCCAACAGGCCGACCGGATCGCTCGCGAAATCGAGGACCTCCGCAGCCGCGTCAAGGGTCGAAGTCAATCGATCGCCCGCGATTTCGATCGGGTCCTCGGGATCCTGCGAAGCTGGGGGTACGTCGATGGGTGGACCCTGACCGACGCGGGTCAGATGCTCGCGCGGACCTTTCACGAGAGCGACCTGCTCGTCGTCGAAGCAATCAGGCAGGGGCTCGTCGACGACCTCGATCCGGCGACGATGGCGGGGCTGGTCTCGGTGTTCGTCTACGAGCACAGGAGCGCCGACACGCCGCCGTTGCCGTGGTTCCCGAACAACGCTGTCCGTCGGCGATGGCTCCAGATCGCGTCGCTCAGTGCAGATCTGCGTGAGATCGAGACCGAGGACGGTCTCGTCACTCACCGTGCCCCGGACCCAACCTTCCTCGCGATCGCCTATGCCTGGGCTGCCGGCGAGGGATTCGCCGAGGTGGTCGAACAAGAGGAGTTGACCGGTGGCGATTTCGTCCGCACGATCAAGCAACTGATCGACCTCCTCCGCCAGATCGCGATCATTGCCCCCAATCGGGCAACCAGACGCACCGCCGAGCAAGCATCTCAAGCCCTGTTCCGAGGTGTCGTGTCCGCTTCGAGCGCAGTCGAGCTCGATCAGCCCAATCCATCCGCCGCTGCTGGTGCTGCCGGTGAAGCTTCCGTGGTGATGTCCGATGACCATCCGCAAGGGTGAGGACTGGGGCGAACTGCGGCCACCAACCAACGAGATCGTCGTGGTTTCTTCCGACGCCGAGCTTCGCCACATCATCTGCGATTGTCGCAACGCTCGCTCGCCGATTCCAACGATCGGCCTGCTCGGTGGCGACTTGATGAGAACGCTCGGCGGTTCGGGTGACAGGTCCAGGCTCGCCGGTGGGGAGCCGATTCCACACCTGCCGATCGATCTCGTTCGGGTGGTCGCCGATGAGCAACGAGACTCGATCTTTGTCGCACATCTGATCGCGCGGCGGTCGTGGTGGCGCGGTCAGGTGATCGCAGCGATGAACGCCCAATTCCTCGGAAACTGGGATGTCGCTCCGCGGAGTCATCCCAACGATGGCCGTGTCGACGTGGTCTCGGCCGCGTCCGAACTCGGGATCCAGCAGCGACGAATGGCCAGAGCGCGCCTTCGACTCGGAACCCACGTACCGCATCCCCAGATCACGACCCGTCAACATGCAGCAACGACGCTCCTCCTAGGCGGCGAGACTCCGCTGTGGCTCGACAACGAGAGGTGGGGGAGCGCCCGGCACCTTGATCTTGCCGTCGAGCCGGACGCGTTCATCGTGTGCGTCTGAGCCGTGTCAGTTGGCGGGGTCGGTGAGCGGGGTCGGTGAGCGTGGTCAGGCGAGCGTGGTCAGTGAGCGTGGTCACGAGCGCGACGGCTACGGTCCAACGGATGGACGCATGGATTCTCGACGAGTCGCCCGGACAGTACCGATGGGGCCAGATCGACGCACCCGAACTGGCCGCAGACGAAGTGCGAATTCGCGTCGTGGCCAGTGCGCTCAACCACATGGATCTGTGGGTCACGCAGGGCGCACCGCGGCCATCGTTGCCCCACGTGCCCGGGTGCGACGTCGCTGGAATCGTCGATTCGATCGGAGCAGCCGTGACCAATGTCGCGATCGGTGACGAAGTGGTCGTCAATCCAGGGGTGTCACCGGTGGACGAGATCATCACGTGGGGCAACAACAGCCCGATGGCGCCAGGTTTTGCGATCTACGGTGAGCACACGTGGGGTGGTCACGCAACGTTTGCCCTTGCGCCCGCCCGCAATGTCGTGGCTCGCCCCCGAGGTCGCACCTGGTTCGAGTGCGCCGCCTATCCGTTGGCCTACTTGACGGCTTACCGCATGCTTCGCCGAGCGCGGGTCGAAGCCGGCGAGACCGTACTCGTCGTCGGGATCGGGTCCGGCGTCTCGTGTGCTGCATTGGCCCTCGCCCGACACATGGGTGCACATGTGGTCGTGACCAGCCGGAACGAGAACAAACGAGTCGAAGCCCTGGGAATGGGGGCCATCGCGGCCTACGACTCGGCCGCCGATCGATGGCCGGTACAGGCCGATGTCGTGATCGAGAGTGTGGGCCCGGCGACCTGGGAACAGTCGATGCGGTCTCTCCGACCGGGAGGCCGACTGGTCGTGTGCGGCAGTACCAGCGGCCCCAAAGCGGAGATTTCGATGTCGCGACTGTTCTTCAAGCAGTTCGAGATCATCGGCTCGACAATGGGTAGCTACACCGAGTTCGCCGAGGTCACCCGCCTGATCGAAGCCGGAGTGAGCGTGACGATCGATCAGGTCGTGCCGCTGCAGGATTATCCGGTTGCGCTCGGGCGCCTCGAAGCCGGCGAACAGTTGGGCAAGATCGTGCTGCAGCATCCGGTCGGGGCCTGAGACATGTCCGACTCACGTACCCCCGCCGAGCTCGAACACCTCAAAGGTGCCGTCTGCGCTCATGTCGATCGGATCGCCCCCCAACTGCTCGAAGCGAGCCACCAGATCCATGCAAACCCTGAACTGAACTTCGAGGAACACTTCGCACATGACCTGCTGACCGGCATGCTCGATCAGGCAGGACTCGCTCCGGTCCGCCACGCCTACGGCCTGGCGACGGCGTTCGAGTCCCGCGTCGGCACCGAAGGCCACGACATCGCGGTTCTCTGCGAGTACGACGCCCTACCGGGGGTCGGTCACGCGTGCGGCCACAACATCATCGCGACTGCCGGTCTCGGGGCCGGACTTGGCGCAGCCACCGTCGCCGCGACTGCAGGCGGCCGGTTGCGGATCATGGGCACCCCGGCAGAGGAAGGGGGCGGGGGCAAGATCGAAATGGCCCGAAACGGGGCGTTCAGCGGTCTTGATGCAGCGATGATGGTCCACCCCGCCGATGCCGACCTGATCCGGATGGATGCCATCGCGATCCAACAGGCCGACGTCACGTTCGTCGGGCGCGCTGCGCATGCGGCCGCGGCACCGCACCAAGGACGCAATGCCCTCGATGCAGCCGTCCTCGGATACATGAACGTGGCTGCGCTGCGCCAACACATCATGCCGACCGAACGCATTCACGGCGTCTTCTTGAAAGGTGGTGACAAGGCCAACATCGTCCCGGCCGAAGCGGTGATGCAGTGGATGGTCCGCTCAGCGACGATTGCGAGCCTGCAGCCCCTCAAGAAGCGGGTCATTGCCTGCTTCGAGGGCAGCGCCGTCGCATGCGGTTGCACCGTGTCGTCGGACTGGGACAACGTCACCTATGCCGACATGATCGACAACGGCCCAATGGTGCAGTCGTACGTGACCAACTCGGCGGTCCTCGGTCGACATGTCCGAGATCCGCGCGCAACGGGTCAGAATGTCGTTGGCTCCACCGACATGGGCAACATCAGCTACCTCGTCCCGTCGATCCATCCAATGATCCAGGTCGCGCCCGCAGGAGTAGCGATTCACACACTGGACTTCGCGCGTTGGGCGGTCAGCACCGATGGCGACCGAGCTGTTCTCGACGGCGCCAAGGCAATGGCGATGACCGTGATCGACCTGTGGTGCCGCACCGAACTGATGGCTGAGGTGCAGGCATCGTTCGCCGAACGGCCCGCCGATGTCGATGTGCTGTAAGCGGTCTCGTCGACACCCTGCTCACGAGCCTCGGGGAATCCCCCGGAGGCGTTGGTTGCGGCTCTAGAGTTGTCTTTTGTGACGGTATACGTCCCCGAGGACTTCACCAGCGACGAAGGCGACATACTCCGGCGCTATTTTTCGAATCTTGACGGCCCGGTGTTCGCGCTCGTCAACCTGCCAGAAGTCGTCAAGGGCGCGCTCTTCGCACGATACAGCCGCAGCCCGAAGAGCCTGCGAAGGCTCTTCCTCGACGAGTTCGTCGGCGATCTCGACATCACCGGGGACCAGACCGTCGACGCAACCGTCGGCCTTGCCCGAGCCGAGGAACTGTACGAGAAGGTCTTCTTCGAGTACGGCGACGACTCGGTCGCACAACTCGGCGGCGTGCACCTCGCATGCGAACAGGCATCGAACATCCTCACCAAAGTGCTCGAGTGGGGTCGGCTGATGAGCTACCTCGAGCAGAGCACCCGCTACATCGCGTACGACTCCCGTCTCGGCGGGCGTTACCGCTTCTATCGCGATCCAGCGGTGCTCAACAGCCCATTCGGCACCCGCTACGTCGGTGACATGGACCGGATGTTCGATGCGTACAGCCTCCTCATCGACAAGGTCACCGAGTCCATCCGCAACAACATCGAAAGGTCTGCATCGGACAGCGACTTCGTGTACCGCCAGGCCACCCGGGCGAAGGCCCTCGACGCCGTCCGCGGTGTGCTTCCGGCAGCGTCGCTCAGCAACGTCGGGATTTATGGCACCGGCCAGGCCTTCGAGATGTTGTTGCTCAGGATGCGATCTCATCCGCTCCCGGAAGCTCAGCACTACGCAGAGTTGATGTTGCACGAGTTGCGCAAGGTGATCCCGAGCTTCCTGCGCCGAGTCGACATCCCCGAACGCGGCGGGCGCTGGAGCCACTATCTGGCATCGACGCGTGATGAGACGGCCGAACTCGTTGATGGCATCTTCGGCGGCACTCCTGTCGAATCGACGGAGTCAGTCGAGCTGCTCGACTGGGATCCCGACGCTGAGAACAAGCTGCTCGCTGCTATCTGCTATCCGCACAGCAACCTGCCCGAGTCGCAGATCTATCGGCGTGTCACCACTCTCGGCGCCGACGAGCGAATCGCTTTGATCCGGGCGTATGTCGGGGATCGCGAGAACCGCCGTCACCGCCCGGGGCGTGCCTTCGAGCGTGTCGATTATCGTTTCGACGTCGTGAGCGACTACGGGGCCTTCCGCGATCTGCAGCGGCACCGGATGCTGACGATCGATTGGCAGCCGCTGACACCCAACCACGGCTACGTCAGGCCCGATCTGATCGATGCAGCGGGCATGACCGACGTGTTCGATGATGCGATGTCTCGGTCGGCCGCGCTGTTCGACGCGTTGCGCCACGATTTCCCCAGCCAGGCCAGCTATGCGGTGTCCATGGCGTATCGGATTCGGTACTCGATGCAGTTCAACGCCCGCGAAGCCATGCACATGCTCGAGCTGCGTTCGTCACCGCAAGGGCACCCTGCGTACCGACGAGTTGCGCTCGAGATGCATCGGCTGATCGCTGAAAAGGCCGGCCACACAGCCATCGCCGCCGCGATGTCGCACATGACCGACGAAGCCCCGGAACTCGAGAGGCTGGAGTCGGAGCGGCGTGCAGAACAGCGTCGCCTGCAGACCTGACGATGTGAGAGGGAGCGAGTCGGCCTGACGTGACGGGTGTCACAATGGAGGCAGCGAAGTCTCGCCCAGTTCACACGTATGCTCGCCGCCCGCGGCCCGGGACTTTGACGAGGAGACACGATGGCAGACGATGAAGCGTTCGATCCGCAAGACGAGCTGATCGAGGACTCAGCCGACGAAGATGTGGACGCCGTCGATGTGGATCCTGACGAACTCGACGAAGAAGAGCTCGAAGTCGAAGACGAGCTCACAGACCTGGACGACGAGTTCGCCGAGCCGGCAGAGGACGAAGCCGAAGACGACACAGACGGTCCGACCCGTAAGTCGATCGCCACGGCGGAAGAAGACGACGACGATGACATGTTGGCTCCCGACGACGTCGAAGCCGATCTCGACACGATCTTGAAGGACCGCCTGGTCGCAGCCGACGAGGACGGCGACGACGAGGATGAAGAGCCCGAAGATCGCTCCGAAGCAGCAGATCGCCTCCAGCCGAAGCGCTCGGACGAGCAACTCTGCTCCAGCTGCTTTTTGCTGATCCGCAACTCGGCGCCGACGTGCCCGATCGGCGACGACGATTGTCCGATCCTGGCGGCTCGGTGATCCCATGGCGGCCGACGGCACCGACCCTCTGCGCCGCCTGATCGATGTGACGGTGTACGCGCCCATCGGCCTGCTCTTGTTGGCCCAGAAGGAATTTCCCGGTCTCGTCGAAGCCGGGCGAACACGAGTCGACAACCAGGTCACGCTCGCACGCTTCATCGGCAAGGTGGCGATCAAGCGCGGACGACTCGAATTGACGCGGCGACTGGATACCGCCGAGGCTGCGCGTCGTCGCCGATCGGCGCCAATCATCGACGCCGACTCGACCGAGACCGAGACCGAGACGACCAAGACCGAAACCAACGACGCAACGGGTGCCGGTTCCGTCACGGTCACCCCGGATCTCGAGGCGGTGCAAGACCAGCAGTCCGCCCCGGTCGACTCAGGAGACCTTCCGATCGAGGGTTACGACAGTCTTGCGGCATCGCAGGTGGTCGTTCGGCTCGCAACACTGACCGCCCCGGAATTGGACGCAATACGGGCCCACGAGGAGTCACATCGCTGCCGACGAACGATCCTCGGCAAGATCAGCCAGCTGCAAGGACGATGACCGTCGACGAAGTTGTCCGCCGCGCACAGGTTGAGGACTGTCCAGATCTCTTGCGGCTCGAGGCGATCGCCCGCGATGGAATCCGCGAGGTTCGCGGTGGGGCTCTGCGGTTGCAGGAGTGCGCGACAGTTGGTGACTGGGGGGCACGGATCACCGACCCGCATTGGTTGGTCCTCATCGGATCCCTCGACGGTGTGATCGTCGCTTCGCTCGCGATGCGCCTTTCTGCAGAAGCCGACCGGGGACTCATCTCTCATGTGTATGTCGAGGTCGAGGGTCGAGAGTTGGGATTGGGAGACATGCTGGTCGAGCAAGCCATCAGCGCGGTACTCGCCGCTGGTCTCTCAGGGATCGAGGCGGTCGCGCTGCCGGGAGATCGTGAGACGAAGAACCTGTTCGAGCGGGCCGGACTCACCGCTCGTAAGCTCACCGTATACAAGAGCCTTCGGGCCCGGGCGGACCCTGACCTGTCCGATGTGGTGGCGGAGGCCTTCCCATGACCACACGCGACGACGCGGTACGACTTGACTCGGACGATCCACTCCGCTCGCTCCGCGACAACTTTCAGCTCCCAACCAACGTGATCTATCTCGACGGCAACTCGCTCGGCGCCCTGCCCGTCGCGACCTCCGCTCGGGTTGAACAGGCGATGGTCCAGGAGTGGGGGACCGGTCTCATCTCGAGCTGGAACACGGCCGGTTGGATGCAGATGCCACGGTTGGTCGGGGACAAGATCGCCCGGCTGATCGGCGCCCGCGACGACGAGGTCGCTGTTGCAGATTCCACCTCTGTCAACCTTTTCAAAGTTCTCACTGCAGCAGCGCGCATGAATGGGGCCAAGAACCCTGAACGGCGGGTGATCCTTTCAGAGCGAGATAACTTTCCCACCGATCTGTACATCGCCTCGAGCGTCGCCGAAGCTCATGGGCTGCGGCTCGAACTGATCGACGCCGCTGACATCAAGGATCGGCTCGCCGACCAGTCGGATCCGGCGGGTCTCTTGATGCTGACCCATGTCAACTACCGCACCGGCGCGATGCACGACATGCAGGCGGTCACGGACTGCGCTCATGCGGCTGGTGCGATCGCGATCTGGGACCTCGCCCACAGCGCCGGCGCAGTCGAGGTCGACCTCAACGCCGCAGATGCCGACTTCGCTGTCGGATGTGGCTACAAGTACCTCAACGGCGGGCCTGGCGCTCCAGCGTTTGCCTGGGTGCACCGCCGCCACGTCGATTCGGTCAGCCAACCACTGTCGGGTTGGATGGGCCACGTCGCGCCATTCGACTTCACGACCGACTATCGCCCAGCGGCAGGCGTCGCCAAGTTCTTGTGCGGTTCCCCGGCGATCCTCGCGATGGCGGCGCTCGACGCCGGCGTGGACACGCTGCTCGCCGCGCACGACTTCGGCGGGATGCCAGCCATTCGCGCCAAGTCGATCGCCTTGACCGATCTGTTCATCTCGTTGGTCTCGCCGATATGTGAACAGCACGGGATGAACGTGGTCACACCTCTCGATTCACGAGTCCGTGGCAGCCAGGTCTCGCTGGCCCACCCCGATCATGGCTATCCAATCGTGCAGGCCTTGATCGAGCGGGGCGTGGTCGGCGACTTCCGAGCCACCGACATCTTGCGCTTCGGGTTCACGCCTCTCTACACCCGGTTCGTCGATGTCTATGACGCCAGCGAGCATCTCGCGGCAGTGCTCGCGAGCGGCGAGTGGCATGACGAGCGATTCGCTGTCAGATCAGATGTGACCTGACCGCGCTGGCTGTTCGGCGCTGGCTGTTCGGCGCTGGCTCAGCGACCCTTCCAGTTCGGCAGACGCTTCTCGATGAACGCTGTCAGGCCCTCGCCGGTGTCCTCGGACTGCATGACCTTGGCGAACTCCTCGTTGGTCATCCGCTTGAGGGTGTCGTCGTCTTCGCATGCTGACGCAAGCACGACCTTGCGGCTCGCGTACACGGCGAGTGGGGCGGCCGCGGTGATCTGCCCGGCCAGCACGATCGCCTCGTCAAATGCCTGACCTGGCTGAACGAGACGAGAGACCAGCCCGAGGTCGTATCCGCGCTGCGCCGTGAATGGCTCGCCGGTGAGAATCGCCTCCATCGCCGCGGCCTGACCAATGGCGCGAGGGAGACGGAACAGCCCGCCGGCACCGGCGATCAGGTTTCGCTTGACCTCGGCCAGCCCGAACGAAGCCTGCGTGCTCGCGACGACCAGGTCACAAGCGAGCACGATCTCGAGACCGCCGGCGGTCGCGAGGCCATCGACGGCAACGATCACGGGTTTGGTTCGCTCGCGATAGACGAATCCGGCGAATCCGCCGCGCTTGGTGTTCAACCCGCCTGCTTGGCCCGAATTGATCGCCTTGAGATCGGCCCCGGCGCAAAAGACCGGTCGTTGCTGGCCCTCGGAATTCGCCCGCAGGACTGCGACCCAGACATCTGCGTCGGCCTCGAGCTGATCGATTGCGGCTTCCATTCCGCTGGCAACGTCGTCATTGATCGCATTGCGAGCTTCGGGGCGATTGAGCGTGATGACCGCGATGCGGCCTCGTGTTTCGTATTGAACGATCTCAGACATGCTCCAAACCTAACGTTCGGTTCGATGGGGTCTGTGGTCGTAGCGGTCATCGATCGGCCCACGTCGGATCGGACTTCGCATCCCCGGTCCAGCCAAGCCCAGCCAGGGGCGAGCCAAGCCGAGCCAGGGCAGCCGCTCAGGCGGCGGTTCGGGTGTGGGGTGGTCCGGTGGTCATGATCCGTCCATCGGGGAGGGTGACGGTGAGTGTCCGATCTGCTGTGAGGGTGATCTGCCAGTTTTGGTCGTGGATTTTGTGGTGGTGCAGGACGCAGAGCGGGATCAGATTCGCAAGATCGGTGAACCCGCCGTGTTCCCACCAGGTCACATGGTGGATGACACACCGGTTGAAGTGGGTGCCACAGCCTGGGATCGCACACGTCGTATAGAGAGCGCGTAAGGCGCGGCGTTGCGCCCGGTTCGCGAGACGCGTGCTACGACCCAGGTCGAGTTGGCCGGGAGCATGCAACACGATCCCGTTACGGACGATGACCACATCGACGGTCGTGTCTGGCTGCCCGTACAAGTCGTACAGGACCCGGTCAGGGATCTCGACCGGGATCCCCCAATCAACGATCGGCCGCCCGTCATTGGAGCCGGTTGCTGCGCCGGTGGCGTCGACAACAACCAACATCGACGCACCAGACCCGGTGCCGCTACCGCTGTTGGTGAGGTTGTGGAACAGATCGGCGAACGCGGCGGCAAGTAACCAGTCCATCTTCGCGAACGGATCGGTTGGACAATCGGATCGGTTGGACAATCGGCTGGGACAGGTTGCGTCATCCGCTTGCCGGCGGGGACCGTCACCCCTTTGGCGACGCAATGGCTCGAGCTGAAAACGAGATCGCAATCGGGCAGCCGCCAACCAACCGCCCACGGCATCAGCGGCAGCGTATAGCGATAGTAGCGGTCAACCGCCGGCAGCTTGTTCAGGACGCTGGTGACGATCAAGC
>JANOEM010000380.1:0-38065 GCA_031413195.1 Actinomycetes bacterium | reverse complement strand
CGCGAACAAGGCGTTGTGGATGTAGTCGCCGCCGCCGTTCTGGTTCTGCCACACATGGCCGACTTCATGGCCCAGCGTATCGAGCCCATCCGCGGTGAGCTTGCCGTTGGCATCGAAGTACTTCGCAGACGACGAAGAGGGGCCGCGACGCCGTCTACGGAGACGACCATCGGGAGCGTTTGGCGGTGATCACCGAGCTGAGCGATCGTGGGCTCACGTTGCAGACCATCGGCGAGTTGGTCGCGACGAAGAACCCGAACCGAACCGTCTCGGAGTGGCTCGGCGTCGACGCAACCCTGAGCGCACCCTGGTCCGACGACCGGCCAGCGACGATCACCGACGACGAACTCGTGGCCCTCGTGACCGGCGCCGACGGTGTCCGGCTGAAGTTGATCGAGGAGCTACGCAGGGCCGGCTATGTCGAGTCACAGCCCGATGGCTTGTGGATCGTTCCCAGCCCGGCGCTGCTCGACCAGGCGTTACGCCTCCGTCAAGCCGGAATCGACATCGAGGTTTCGGCGATGATGCGCGACCTGCTCCGCCGCAGGCTGTCGAAAGCGGTCGCCGACACCGTCAAGTTGCTCGTCGATCGCGCAGGCGCAGGGTTTGCGGGAGGCGCATCTCCTGACGAGTTGGCTACAGCGATCGGCGCGCTGCGACCAATAGCCCGAGAGACATCGAACGTGATCCTCGCCCAGGAAGTAGAACGGGCGCTTGCCGAACTCGTGAACTCCGGTCCACGGTCGATGCGGCGCACCCGCAAGCGTTGAACGCCCGCGCCACAGCACCACTCGCGGCACGAGACCGGTGCGACTGTGTTAGGAATTGTCGACGTGACTGCAATCGCGCCGACGACCCACCGGGTGCCGTTGTTCGCATCAATGCTCGCCTTCGGCGCCGGCGTCGTCTGGAGCCTCGGCGCCCTGATGGCCCGCCTCGCAGATGGGGCCGACGCATGGCAGTACCTGATCTGGCGCTCGATCGGGATCCTCGTCGTGATGGAGGTCGTGAGCCGGGTCCGCGGCCATGGTTGGATGACCCCTCGAGCATTCAACCAGGGCCGGATCATGATCGTCGGCTCTCTCGGACTCCTGCTGGCATCACTCGCTTTCATCTACGCGATCAAGAACACGTCGGCAGCCAATGCGGCGTTCCTCGGCTCGGTGACGCCGATCTTTGCGGTCGTGCTCTCTCGTATCTTCCTCGGCGAGCGACTGTCCAGGGTGACCATCGGAGCAATGCTGCTTGCGTTGTCGGGGCTCGCAATCATGGTCTTCTCCGACCTCGAGGGCGGCAAGATGCTCGGCAACGTCGCGGCGCTGGGTGCGGCATTCGGATTCGCTGTCTACACGGTCTGCGTACGCTCTGAACCACGTCGCGACTGGTCGCCGATCCTGCCCGGATACGCAGCGATGATGATCGTGCTGTGCTCAGCCGTGACCATCGCGGGCGGTCAGACGCTGGTTCCCCCATCGAGAGACATCGGATATGCGATCGTCCACGGAGCGGTCGTGATCGTGATCGGGACGATCATGTTCAACCTCGGATCCCGTACGGTGCCCGCCGTTGCGATGACCATCCTCGCCCAAAGCGAGATGGCATTCGTGCCGTTCTGGATCTTCCTCTCGTTCGGTGAAGTCCCCGAGCCGTGGACCTTGGTCGGCGGAGCGATCATCCTCACTGCCGTGATCGGCAAAGCGGTCCTCGATGCACGCCCGACACCGATGCTGCCGCACGAAGATGTGCTCGAGCCGCCGGCGGATTCCGGCCCCGGGTCGATCGCCTGAGTTTCGGCATCGCCTGCTGCCTCACCGGTAATCGACTCCGACCAAGCCCCGGGCATCGATAGAGTCGACCAACGTGCACTCCCGCCGTCTCGTCCTCACATTCGGTGTACTGACCGGACTCTTCGCCAGCGGGTACGGCGTGATGTTCACGCTGCTGGACGACTTCCGGGACGAGTTCGGAATCTCCGAGCAGGCCCTCGGGCTGATCGTTGCGGTCGGGTTCTTCTCCGCGTTCTTTGCCCAGATCTTCTTCGCTCCGATGGCCGACCGGGGTCACGCTCGCAAGCTCGTGTACATCGGGATGCTGCTCAACTTGATCGGACTCGTTGGCATGGCGTTCGGCACCAGTGTCGTGATCTTGGCTTCGGCGCGAATCGTGATGGGCCTCGGCGCCGGCATCGCGGTCCCGTCGATCCGGCGGATCGTGATCCTGGCCGATCCGGACAACCTTGGCAACAACATCGGCAAGCTGCTCGCAGCCGATGTCGCCGGATTCGCACTCGGACCGGCGATCTCCGCACTCCTGGTCGGACCGTTCGGCATCCCAGCTCCGTTCCTGGTGATCGCCGTAGCAAGCTTGGCCGTCCTGCCGATCATCGCCAGGGTCCGGGTCGACGAAGCCCCTGAAGACGAACGGACCCAGGCCCGGTTTGCGTTCGACCTCTTGAAATCACGGCCGTATGTCGGCGCGTTGTGTTTCGGCTCGGCGGTGTTCTTGATGATCGGGACCTTCGACGCACTGTGGGTGCTGGTCCTGGACGACCTGAACACGAGTGACTGGATCGCGAACCTCGGCATCACCTTGTTCGCCCTGCCGTTGATCGTGTTCGGCTCGGCCGGCGGTCGGCTCGCTCAACGCGTCGGGCCGTTCCGGCTCGGAACGATCGGGCTCGTCCTCGGATCGATGTTCATCTTCTCCTATGGCCAGTTGCAGACCGGTGGGGCGATGTTCGCTGTCTCAATGCTGCATGCGCTGAGCGACGCAGCGACCGTCTCGAGCTCGGGCGTCGCAGTCGGAATGGTTGCGCCGAACGACCGTCAGGCGGGGGCGCAGGGAATGTTGGGTGGCGCGCAGACACTGGTCGGCGGAATTGCGGCACTCGTCGCCGGCGCCCTGTACGAGAGCCACGGCCGGGGAACTGCGTACACGGTCTGCGCGGTGATGATGCTCGTCTTGGTCGGGATCGGCCTCGCATGCGCCGGACCGACATGGATTCGTCGACCCGTTGTCGATCTCGGCGAACTTCCCCGAGACGTTGTCGAACGGGTCGATCAGGCACAATGAATCGATGAGCTCCAACCGCAGTGATCCTGACGGCATCGAGCCGTTCACCATCGACATTCCGCAGAGCGTGCTGGACGACCTTCATCAGCGTCTTGCGAACACCCGCTGGCCCGACGAGATCGAACACAGCGACTGGACGTACGGAACCGACCTCGCCTACCTGCAGGGCCTCTGCGAGTCGTGGCAGCACTTCGATTGGCGAGCAGTGGAGACGCAGTTCAACCAGTGGCCGCAGATCACCACAACGATCGACGGTCAGAACGTGCACGCGATCCACGCGCGATCACCCGAACCCGATGCGATGCCGCTGATCATCACCCACGGCTGGCCCGGATCCATTGCCGAGTTCCTCGATGTCATCGAGCCGCTACGCGACCCGCGCAACCACGGCGGCAACCCTGCCGACGCGTTCCACATCATCGCCCCGTCGATCCCCGGCTACGGGTTCAGCGGACCGACCCACGAGGCGGGATGGGACGTCCGTCGGGTCGCGGAGGCGTGGAAGGTGCTGATGGCACGGCTCGGGTACGCACGCTACGGGGCGCAGGGCGGTGACTGGGGTTCGATGATCTCGTCGCAACTGGCCGTTGTCGACCACGATCACGTTGCCGGGATCCACCTCAACATGGCGCTCGGTCTCCCCGACGACACTCCCCTGACCGAGGCAGAGCAGAGCGACCTGGCCGCCACCGGCGAGTTCCGCGAGACCGGCTCGGCGTACCAGCAGATCCAGGGAAAGAACCCGCAGACACTTGGATACGGCCTCACCGATTCGCCGGCCGGGCTCGCAGGCTGGATCACCGAGAAGTTCCACCACTGGACGCATCACCCCGACGGCGATCTCGAGACTGCAGTGACTCGCCAACAGTTGCTCGCCAACCTCACCGTGTACTGGGTCACGGCCACCATCAACTCCAGTACCCGGCTCTACTTCGAGTCTCAGAAGAGCCGGCGATTCCCACCGTTCGATCGGGTCGAGGTGCCGACAGGCTGCGCCCTGTTTCCAGGCGAACTGATCCGAATGCCAGAGGCCTGGGCACGCAATCTCTACAACGTGACCCACTTCAACCGATTCGACCGTGGTGGGCATTTCGCAGCGCTCGAAGAACCCGACCTGTTCATCGAAGACGTCCGCGCATTCTTCCGTACCGTTCGCTGACGCAGCCGGAGCATCCGCTCATGCAGTTCAGAACTGCTCAAGCACGGCAATCGCCAGATCGGCAAGCGTCGCCTCGACATAGCCACCTTCGAGAACCAGGACTGTCGGCGTAGCGAGATCGGCGAGCCGGCGGCCTGCCCCGCCGTAGCCTGCCATTGTCACTTCGAGCGGGCTGTTGGGATCTTCGGCAGCAGCATCCAGACCGAGCGAGACCACCAAGGCATCGGGCGAGAACGGGCCGACCGCTGCGATCAGCCGGTCGAGCGCGCTCAGCCAGACATCGTCGCCGGATCCGGGTTCGATCGGTACGTTGAGATTGGTCAGCGAGTCATCGACCTCGTCCGCCCATCCGACGGTATGAGGAAACCATCCCCTGGCCGGATCGACGTGGATGCTCGCGAACAGCACCGTCGGGTCGTTCCAGAAGATGGCCTGGGTGCCGTTGCCGTGATGGGCATCGATATCGATGATGGCGACCCGCGCTGCACCGTTGGCACGCAAATGTGCTGCGGCCGCCGCAGCGTTGTTCAGGTAACAGCTCCCGCCGAAGAACGCCGGCCCGGCGTGGTGACCGGGAGGGCGCGAGATCGCGAACGCGGCCGATGACCCAGCGAGCACGAAGTCGCTTGCGGTGAGAGCGACGTCGGCCGCCGCCAGGGCCGCTTCCCACGTTGCCGCACCGATCAACGTCATCGTGTCCATCGCATACCGGCCGATCTCGGCGCGACTGGTGGCGACGCGGCGATCAACGCTGCCGCCGTGCACCCCGGCCACCGGCGGGAAGAAGTACGGAGTCACGTAGGGATTGCCGGGGTCCTGCAAGCTGCCGTCACGTATCCACCACTCGTGGATCCCGGCCATCACATCCAAGAACCTGCGGTCGTGGACTCGAGCGACCGGATCGATGCCATGGGCGACGGCCTCGTGCAACGGCGCACCGGCTGCGGAGCAACCGTCGCGGAGAAGGGCCGCTCGAGTCGGTGTTTCGTCGTTCGCGATCTCGACACCACAGAAGTAGCCGATCGGCACGTCGTGGCGATTCGTGATCGGCGAATGCGCGACCGGCAGCGACAACGTCAACGTCATCCGTACTGCGTAGCAGACGCAACAGCATCAGACATCCGCGGTCCCAGGGTGTCGTCTACAGTCGCCGCGGTGGCCGACCCCCGAACCTCGCACCTCTTCTACCAGGCCCGGCAGCGCCGACCAGTTGTGGACCGGGCCGAGGGCATCTACATCTGGGACGAAGCGGGCCGCCGTATCATCGACGGTTCCAGCGGCGCGATGGTGGTCAACATCGGTCATGGGAACCAGCATGTGCTGCAGCGAATGCGCGATCAGATGGACAACGCGACGTTTGCCTATCGCCTCCATTTCGAGAACGAACCGGCGGAACTGCTGGCGGCCCAGGTCGCTGATCGGATGCCGGCCGGACTGGACAAGGTGTTCTTCGTATCCGGCGGCTCGGAAGCAGTGGAATCGTGCCTCAAGATGGCCCGCCAGCACGCCGTCGCGACTGGCGAGGGTTCGCGTCACCTGGTCATCTCTCGGTACCCGTCGTATCACGGGTCCACCCTCGGGGCGTTGGCCGTGACGGGATACGACCCGTTGACTGAACCGTTCCGGCCGATGATGCGCGAGATGCCGAAGATCCCCGCCCCGACGGCGTACCTGGATCACGACGACCTCGATCACGAACAACGCGGCCTGCGCTACGCGGACATGTTGGCCGGAGAGATCGAGCGGCTCGGGCCCGAGAACGTGCTCGCGTTCATCATGGAGCCCGTCGGCGGGGCCTCCACGGGTGCCCTTGTTGCGCCCGACAGCTATTACGGACGGATACGTGAGATCTGCAGCCGCTTCGGGGTGCTGCTGATCTACGACGAAGTGATGACCGGCGCGGGTCGGACGGGGCGTTTCCTCGCCGCCGAGCACTGGGGGATCACGCCGGATCTGATCGCGCTCTCGAAGGGGTTCGGCTCGGGCTATTGCCCGCTCGGCGCGATGGTTGCGCCGACCTGGATGGTCGAACCGGTGCTCGACGCAGGCGGGTTCCAACACGGCTACACCTACGCGGGTAACCCACTTGCGTGTTCGGCGGGCCTCGGTGTCTTGGAGGAGATCGATCGCCTACAACTCGTCGCCAACGCAGAGAGTGCGGGGGCGTTTTTGATGGCGGAGTTGCGAACTCTTGCGGGGCAGTTCCCCTTCATCGGCGACGTACGAGGCAAGGGGCTGTTGCTCGCGTGCGAACTTGTCGCGGAACCCGACACGATGGAGCCGCTTCCGAAGGAGATGAATGCGTTTGCCCGAGTCGTCGACCTCGCCTACGAACGTGGTCTCGTGATCTACTCTCGGCGAACCCGCGGCGGATTCGAGGGCGACCACTTCATGGTCTGCCCACCCCTGATCACCACAGCGGATCAAGTCGGCGAGATCATCGCGATCCTGCGCAACACGCTGGCCTCGCTCGCAGCCGAGCTCTCCCTTCCCACCAACTGAACCAGGCCCGATCATGCACATTCGCCACGCAACCATTGATGACGCAGCGGCCATCCACGACATGGTCACGGCCATCGCCGCGGAAACCCGCCTCGATCACCAGGTCACCTCGACCACCGCGGACATCGCCCGACACGGCTTCGGCACCCGACCGGAGTTTCACGTGTTGATAGCCGACGACGACGGCGTGCCGGTGGGGATGTGCCTGTTCTTTCGCAGCTTCTCGACCTGGCGCGGTTCGGTCGGCGCATACATCCAGGACCTGTTCGTCCACTCGGATCATCGCGGGAGTGGGCTGGCCGCGATGCTGCTCACGGAAACGGCCGCCCAAGTTCACCGCGACGGTGGCACCTACATGCGTCTTTCGGTCGATGCCGACAACGTTCGCGGCCAACGATTTTACGCCAAGCACGGGGTGCGCTGGTCCGACGACGAGCGGATCTTCCAGATCGACGGCGCCGAATTCGCCGCGATGGCCACCGGAGTGTGAACACTGCTGTGTCGATGGCGTGATCCGCGTGGCAGGCTAGGGGGATGGCGTGGCTGATGAGCGAGGCACGAGTGCTTGCGTCGATCGATGTCGCCGATTCGCGGTCGAAAATGGCCAAAGGCCTGCTCGGTCGGGACGGGATCGAGGGTGCGTATGCGATCCCGCACTGCCGTTGGATCCACACGATGGGTATGCAGTTCGACCTCGACGTGGCCTATGTCGACGCGTCCGACACAGTGATCAAGATCGAACGAGTTCGTCGGCATCGGATCGCTCTACCGGTGCCGAAAGCACAGATGGTGATCGAAGCCCAGGCGGGGGCATTTGAACGATGGGGCCTGCGCGTCGGTGATCCGATCGAGTTGCGATTGACCGATGAGCATCCCGATACGCATACCGATCCGCACCCCGGCCCCCATTCAGACCCGGCCTCAGACCCGGCCACGTGAACCATGGGCCGTCTCGTGCTGGTGGCCACCCCCATCGGCAACCTTGGTGACATCTCGCCACGCGCCGTCGATGCACTTCGCAATGCAGCGTTGATCTGTTGCGAGGACACCCGCCGGACCGGCAAGCTGATGTCGCATCTCGGCATCAGTGGGGTACGGATGGCGATTGCCAACGAACACACCGAGATTGCCAGAGTCGACCAGGTTCTGGATCTTCTCACTGCTGACCAAACCGTGGTCGTGGTCACTGATGCCGGCACGCCGGGCATCAGTGACCCTGGCGAACTGTTGGTTCGCGCAGCCATCGAACATCACCACACGGTGTCGGCGATCCCGGGCCCGACCGCTGATGTGATGGCGCTGGTTATCTCGGGGCTCCCGAGCAAGCGCTACGTGTTCGATGGGTTCGTTCCGCGCAGCGGACCGGACCGATCGACGAGGCTCGGTGAGGCCTGCGCGGAAATGCGCACCGTGGTGCTCTACGAGGCGCCACACCGGCTTGCCCGAACTCTTGCCGATCTGCTTGCCGGCTGCGGTGGGCAACGCCAGGTTGTGCTCGCTCGCGAGCTCACCAAGATCCACGAGGAGGTCTGGCGTGGAACGTTGGCCGAAGCGGTGGACCATGTGGCAATCAAAGAGCCCAAGGGCGAGTACGTGATCGTGCTCGCCGGTCGCCCTGATGGTCCGGGAGCAACCGACGACGACATTCGTGGGGCGCTCTCCGATCTGATGTCGACAGGGACGAGCAAGAAGTCGGCAGTAGCGGCAGTGGCCACTCGGCTCGACGTTGCCAAGAACCGGGTCTATGAAATCGCACTCGACGTGCGTTCGAACCCGGCCTGAATCGGGGCGTTGAATCAGGCTTCGAATCAACCGTTCCGACTGTCGAAAGCCCGCCACGGGGTGAGGCCGACGAAGCCGTCGACGATCCATGCCGACACATCGACCAGGATGTGCGTCGAGACGCTTGCCCTGACACAGATCGCCCCACCCGCCCCTGGCGCGACGATGGCGGTGTTGGTCGTTGCTCGGCCGGTGACGACGTTGAGCGTCGACGTCTGCGAACTCGTTCCGCACGGGAAGGCCGCAACCCAACCACTGCCCGACGGCGAGGCCGCCGTGACCATGACGACCGCGGCGGTTGCATTGGTGGGCAGCCCGGCGCCACCTGTAACCGGCACGACGATGTCGGACAGGGCGGACGGAACCGCTCCGCCTGACCTGGTGTCAACGAGCCTGGTCGGCGCCGTGACCGTGATCGGCGACCCGGCTGGGAAGAACCCGAACGCATCGACGATGATGCTCGCCGCGGAACTGGTCCGGATGCAGATCGTTCCGTCGGCCGCCGGTTTGACGATGCCGAAGTTGGGAGTCGCCGTGCCCGGGATGTAGTTGACCAAGGCGATCGGTGTGGCCTGCGGTGCGTCGCACGGGTAAACCAGGGCGAATCCAGCAGTCGAGTTGTCTGCGATCGTCACGTTGATCGCGACGCCGTCGGCACCCGCAGCAATTCCGGCCCTGTCGACGATTCGCACGATGAGTGGTTCGCCCGCTGGGTGGATGACGGTCGGATCGAGGGCTCGTGTGTCGGCCAACCGGCTCGGCGAAACAGTTCGGTAGCTGCTGTCGCCGGCGAAGTAGCCCTGGACATCGACGATGACGTGGGTCGCCACACTGTTGAACACGCAGATCTGACCGCCCTGTCCGACCGCGACGATTGCGGAAACGGCGACCGTCTGTCCGCCGGCGAAGTTGAGGTTCGAGGTTGCGGGCTGGGCTGCTCCGCAGGCCCAGGCGGTCAGGAAACCTTCGGACCGCGGCGACGTGACCGTCAGATTCACAGCAACCGCCTTGGCACCTACGGGCACTCCGCCCGTGCCGGCCACTGTGATCTTCGAAATCGCTCCGGCTGGTCGCCAGTTCTTGACGGTGCGGACAAGGTTGGCGATCATCTCGCTGTACAGCGCTGCGCCGAGGGTGTTGAGATGGATTGCGTCATAGGTGACATCCGGGCGATCCGAGATCGCGGCCCAGTCGGCAAGGATCAGGTCAGGATGGCGGTCGGCTGCCCTGCGCAGGTGTTCGTTGACCGCCGGGAAGTACCAGTAGTACGGCTGGATTCCCTTCCATGCCGATGCACTGACGTACTCGCGCTTGACCTCACGAAGCGTCACCCAGATGATGTGCTTGACCCCGCCCTCGCGCAAGCTGCCGATCATGTTGTCGATGTCTCGGTCGAAGCTAGCCGGGTCCCAGTAGCGGTAGTTGTACCCGGCCGCAACGACGGCGGTGTCACCGAGGTCGGTCGAATTCGAAAGCACCCTCGGTCGCAGCATCCGCTCCTCGAGCTGATGCACCATCAGTGCCGGGTAGCCATCGATCACGACCTGGTACTCCGGGAGTGTCGACTGAAGAACACCCCTGACTCCAAGGCCGACCGAATCGGTCATCATGAAGACTCTGTTCGGCGCGTCCGCGATCTCGGGTCCGGGCCTCGCAGCCCTCACCTCGGTCGACGTCGTGATCGTCAGTCCGCCAGTCATGACGGCCACCGCCAGCAAACCCTTGAAAACCCAGTGCTTACCGAGACGCATTTCGGTCATGAGATCCACCAACCTGTCGTGTCGAAGATGAGATGCGTCCCCACGGAGGATCGGACGCACAATGACGATGTCGAACTCGCCGTGAGCGAGTTCGCGGCGAGCAGGCCTTCGCCGGCATTGACCGACGACGTGGGCGGTGCAACCAACTCGCAGGAAAATGCCGTTTGAAACCCGTCGCGGCCCGGTTCGACCATGGTCAGGTTGCCGGTGACAGCCTTCGCGGCAGGTGGAGCGACGCCGACTTCGATCTGTTGGCCCTGGCCGATCTGGCCCCGCCAGCCACCGATACCGAGGCGCGTGTCGAGCATCCGTCTCGGTACGGCGGCCTGGAATCGAAGCTGACCGCCGACCGAGAACGTGCCGTGCAGGTCTACCAAGATGTCGATCGGAACGCTGGCGTGCACACAGATCGTTCCCGCTGCACCGACTTCGACATAGGCCGAACCTGCGGCGGGCGCGTCGGCGACGAAGTTGAGGTTCGACGTGCCCGGCACCGGAGAATCGCATGGATACACGACGAGAAACCCGGATGCCGTCGCGCCGACACCGGTCACGTTGACGACCACACCCGCAGCACCCACCGGCGCCTGGACCACCAACGGATCGACTCTGCCTGAGTTCCGGGTGTCGGCGACCCGGCGAGGGCTGAGTGGATCCAGCCGCAAACCGCCCGACCCGACGAATGCTCCCTGCAGATCGACGATGACGTCGCCGGCGGCAGACGACAGCACGCACAGGCGCGCTCCCGAGCCGAGACCGACAACGACGTGGTTCGGGCGGATCTCGCCGGCGAGGAAGTTGACGTTGGAAGAGGTCGGCGGGTCGGTACCGCACGGGAACGCCGACAAGAAACCGGCGGACGAAGGCTTCACCGCTGTCAGGTTCACGCTTACGGCGTTCGAACCAGCGGGCACCTTGTTCGACAGGTCGATCTGGATCACTCCCCCGGCGTTGACGCGAATCCCCAAATCGCGGCTGTCGTAAACCCGTTCGAGGGGGAGCGGCAGGAATTCCGACGGTCCACCAACTGGCTGCGGAAGCGGCCCCGATGCTGCGACCTGTCGCGAAACCCCGAACCGTGCGGTGACATCGTCGGCAATCAGCGTCGATCGAGAACGGTAGGCCGAAGCTGTTGGAAGGTGGATGTTGTCCGAAGCGATCGGGATCCCCGCACCCACCCGAACCAACGGCCAATCCCACAGGCGTAGGTTCGGGTTCCGCCCAGCGACCGCGATAAGAGCGTTGTTCCATGCGTCAGCATGGGACTGATCGGTCATCGTGATCTTCGACCACCAGATCTCGTGATCCGCACCGATGGTCTCGACCAACCCGGCGATGTCGTGTTCGGCACAGGACTGGCTCCCACCGCAACCGAGGATGTCGTTTCCGCCGACGTTCACCACATAGACGGGCGAATCCCAACCAACAGCGCGCTGGGTGACCACGTATCGGGACAGGTTCGCGCCCGGATTGCCGGCGACGTTGAGGCCCGCTTGAAAGCCGACTCCGGTCTTGGTCAGCACCGGCCCCCATCCACGATCGACAAGCATCTGTGCGAGCGACGGGCCGTATCCGTCGGTCTCGTACGCCGAGCCCAACATCACGGAGTCACCGAGGATCGTCACGGCTCCACGGGGCCCGGCCAGTGGCTTGAGGGACTCGACGAAGATGGGAGGAGCGGCTGTCGCGGACTCCGAACCAGCGGGGATGCTGATTGCGGCGACGGTTGCCATCGCCGAAACGAGTACCGAGGCCCATGCCCTTCTCTTTCGATGGCTGAAGATCACTCCCCGCATGCATCCTCCACGTTCTGGGTCGCGCAATTAAGGTAGCCGCGTGACCGGGCAGGGGCAGCGATCGATCGGATATCAACCTGCGCTCGACGGTCTGCGCGCCGTGGCCGTGACAATGGTCCTGCTCTTCCACCTCGGATTCGATTGGATGTCGGGCGGCTATCTCGGCGTATCGCTGTTCTTCACGCTTTCTGGGTTCCTGATCACGACGCTGCTGGTCACCGAACTGCAGCGTTCTGGTGACATCGCGCTCGGACGCTTCTACGGGCGCCGCGCCAGGCGACTGCTGCCGGCCAGCTTGATCTGTCTGGTCGCAGTCTGTCTCCTGATCGCTGCCGGTCTCGTGCCCGACAGATCGGGGCTGCGATGGTACGTCGCCGGCAGTCTGTTCCAGTTCGCCAACTGGGTACCGCTCGGACTGCAGAACTCCTACGGCGAGATCTTCCAAGTGTTGTCGCCGCTCGATCACTTCTGGTCGCTCGCGATCGAAGAGCAGTTCTACTGGTTGTGGCCGATCACGATGCTGGGCCTGTTCCGGGTGGTCACCCGCAATCGCGGGGCCACCGGAGCGACCGGAGCGACCGACTGGGTCGATCGGTTGCTACGAATCCTGACCGCGATGTTCGTGCTGTTCGCACTTTCCGCGCCAGTGACTGCTCGACTCTGGAGCGGCGACGCTGCGTACTTCGCGACGTGGGCTCGTGCTCCCGAGATCCTCGCTGGGGCAGTTCTCGCCGTGGTCGCGATCCGTTTCCATCTTCCTTCGTGGGTGAAGTGGTTGGCGCCGATCGCGCTCGCCATCGTCGTCGTATTGGCGATCGTGACCCCGCCTGCAACGGGCTTCGCATATGCCGGTGCGTTGCCACTGTTTGCGCTCGTCAGCGCAGCGTTGATTGGGGGGCTACAACACCCATCCCCGATCACATCGCTGCTGTCCCTCGCTCCGTTGGTCTACCTCGGCAGAATTAGCTATGGCGTCTACCTGTACCACTGGCCCGTGTTCGTGGTGCTCACCGAGTCACGAACCGGGTTGAGTCAACTGCCGCTCAGCGTCCTTCGACTGGCCGTGACGATGGCGGTCGCTGTTGGTTCTTTCGTACTTGTCGAACAACCGATCCGAGAACGTCGGTTCCTTGCGCGGCCACGGATGGCGCTCGTGGCAGTTGGCGTGTCGATCCCGCTCGTGGCCTTGCTCGGGCTCACCCAGGTCAGCAACAGTTCGTCGTTCGAGCAGACCGGTGACACGCTCGCACCTGTCGAAGGCACGTTCGCGCCGCTGGTGACGGTGCCTCCCAGCACCGCTCCCCCGACCACCGACACCGCTCCGGATCCGACTCCACCTGCGCCATCCATCGTTACCTCGACGGCGACATCGCCGGCGACTTCGACACCGACATCGACATCGACATCGCCGGATCGGCCGGTACGGATGCTGGTGATCGGCGATTCGACCGCTCTCGCGACAGCTGTTGGGCTGACCAATTGGGCCGACGAGCAGCCTCAACTTGCCGATGTCGAGGTGCAAGGTTTCGGGGGCTGCGGCCTGATGAACGAGGGCGAGCGACTCTTCAAGGGTGACTGGCTGCCGGCGTCGGACGGTTGCACGGAACTGTTCGATGTCAAAGTCCCCGAACGAGTTCGTGACGGCGCGCCAGACATCGTCGTGGTCATCAGCAGTTTCTGGGAGGTCACGGATCATCGCCTGGAGGGCGACCCGACACCGCGTTCGATCCTCGATCCGACCTATCACGAGGCAATGCTGACGCGCTTTACCGCGTACAACCAGGCGCTGCTCGACGCCGGAGCGCCGCGAGTCGTCTGGGTCCTTCATCCCCAGACGGACTACGCCTGGGATCTCGCCTCCGAGCCGGCAGACGACCCGGCAAGATACGCGGCGTTCTACGAGATCCAACGGATCGCCGGCGCGGCATACCCGACACAGGTCTCGACCATCGACTTCGCGAGTTGGAGCGAGGACCGTGGTCTGACCACCGACCAGTCCGCCCGACTCGACGGCGTGCACTGGACCCCCGAGGTCGCCACCATGATCGCCGAGGACTGGCTGGGCAACGAGATCGTCCAGGCCGCGCTGCACTGAACTGGGCTGCACTGAACTGGGCTGCACTGAAATGGCCGCTACGGGAAGGCAGGGTGAGCCCTAGCCTGATGCCGTGGCCAACTTCTCGCTCACGACTCCGATCTACTACGTGACGGCCAAGCCCCATCTCGGGCATGCGTACACGACGATCATCGGTGATGCCATCGCGCGATGGCATCGGTTGATGGGCGACGACGTCAACTTCCTCACCGGCACCGACGAGCACGGCCTCAAGATCCAACAGGCCGCAGAGGCGGCCGGCAAGACCCCGCAACAGTTCGTCGACGAGATCGCCCCGCTCTACGAACAGGCGTGGAAGAAACTGAACATCAGTAACGACGACTTCATCCGCACCACCGAGCCACGGCATGCGGCCGGCGTCGCCAAGCTGCTCCAGGCTTGTTACGACGCCGGCGACATCGAACTCGGCACGTACACCGGCTTGTACTGTGTTCCCTGCGAGGAGTACTACACCGAGGACGAACTCGTCGATGGGTTGTGCCCGATCCACAAGTTGCCGGTGGACTTCGTCGAAGAGGAAAACTACTTCTTCCGACTCTCCCGGTTCGAGGACCGACTGCTCGAGCACTACGCGAGTCACCCCGATGCGATGACGCCCGACTTCCGCGGCAACGAAGCGATTGGGTTGATCAAGGGCGGACTCCGCGACTTCAGCATCAGCCGGACCAGCCTGAAATGGGGCATCCCGATTCCGTGGAACCCCGACCACGTTGCCTACGTCTGGTTCGACGCTCTCACGAACTACATGTCAGCGGTTGGTTACGGCACCGACGACGCCCGATTCGCGCAGTGGTGGCCGGTCGACTATCACCTGATCGGCAAGGACATCCTCCGGCATCACTGTGTCTACTGGCCGGCGATGCTGATGTCGGCCGGCATCGACGTGCCGAAGGGTTGGGGCATCGGCGGATGGCTGCTCGTCGGCGGCGAGAAGATGAGCAAGACGTCGGGCAATGTCGTCAACCCGCTCGATCTCGTCGACGACATCGGCGTCGACGGGTTCCGCTACTACGTCCTCGCCGAGACACCGTACGGGCAGGACGGCGACTTCACCTACGAGGGCCTCCTCGGTCGGTACAACAGCGATCTCGCCAACAACCTCGGCAACCTGCTCAGCCGCGTGGCGACAGTCGTCGCCAAGAAGTGCGACGGAATCGGTCCGGCGCCGTCGGCCGACAGTCCGCTCGCGGTCGCTGCCGCAGCGGCGTTCGAGAACACCAGCGCAGGTTGGTTGTCGCTCCAGCCGAGCCGCGCGCTCGAGGCGACATGGTCGTTGATCCGGGCGACGAATGCCTATCTCGAGACCAACGAGCCGTGGAAATCCGAGCCAGGGCCAGCGGTCGACACCGTGATGGGCGACGCGCTCGAAGCGCTCCGCATCGTTGCATTGCTGGCTTCGCCCGCTGTGCCGGCCACCTCCCAACAGGTGTGGCAACGGATCGGCCTCTCCGGGCTCGTCGTCGATCAACGCCTTCCCGACGACGCTTCGTGGGGGGGCTACCCAGGCGGTCTCATCGTCATCAAGGGCGAGCCGATGTTCCCGCGGCGACAGATCCCGGCCTAGGCGGTCCAACCGTGTCGCTGCCGGCCTGGATCGATAACCACTGTCATCTCCACGACGCACGCATCCCCGGCGGCGCCGAGGTAGCGGTTCACGCTGCCCACGAGGCGGGCGTCACCGCGATGATCACCGTTGGCTGCGACAGGCCCACCTCGTTGGCGGCGATCGCCGTGGCCGAACAGTTCGACAATGTCTGGGCGACGGTCGGGCTCCATCCTCATGACGCCAAGAACGGCGTGAACTCGATCTTGAGCAGCGACGGTACGGTCTCGATGTTCGACCATCCCAGGGTCGTCGCAGTCGGCGAATGCGGGCTGGACTACTACTACGAACACTCCCCACGCGAGATCCAACGCCAGGCCTTTGTGCTCCAGATCAGGCTCGCTCACGAACTGGAGTTGCCGCTCGTGATCCACACCCGTGACGCCTGGGCCGACACCTTCGAGGTACTTCGTGAGGAGGGCGTTCCCCGACAGACCATCTTCCACTGCTTCACGGGTGGGACCGACGAAGCCGCTGCCTGCCTCGCGTTCGGGGCTTTCTTGAGCTTCTCCGGCATCGTCACGTTCAAGACTGCTACGGATCTGCAAGCGGCAGCACTGCTGTGCCCGCTCGATCGGATGATGGTCGAGACCGACAGTCCGTACCTCGCGCCGTTGCCGTTCCGGGGGAAACCGAACCAGCCGGCCAATGTCGCCGTGATCGGTCGGTTCATCGCCGAACTCCGCGGCGAGAGCGCCGAGACGCTGGCCGAAGCGACGACCGCAACGGCATGCCTTGCGTTCCCCCGGATCGCTCCGTAACCTGAATGGCGTAGTTTGTCAAGACGTATCGTCATACGTCTCATCATCAGAGGAGATGACCTGAACCTCGATGTCACCGATCGTCGCCGTTTGGCGTTCGCCGCGGCATTCACGATCATTGCGTTGCCGGCGATCTGGTTGTTCACCAGGGGTGAGGCAACCACGGGTTCCGGCGCGCCGACGATCGCGGCAGCCGGTATCGACGCGGCAGCAGGAACGAATGGTGCTCCCGTCGTGACCGACCAGGGCTCGATGGGACCCAATTCGCCGATCTTCATCGACGGACCGACCACACCACCCAAGCCAGCAGTGATCCAGATCGTCGTTCCCGCTGCTGTAAAGGGCGACTACACCGAAGGCGGCGCGAGCTACAAGTCCGGCACGACGGCAGCGCCCGACACCTGTTCGGCCCCGGATGCACCATTCGGAGCGGCGCTCACGGTGACCAATCGCGACAACGGGCGTTCGATCACCTGCGTCAATCGAGCGCCGATCGGGCTCACGGTGGGGCTCGCAATCCAGCTCAACCCGGCGCAGTTCTCGCAGCTCGGTCAGCTGGTCGATGCGCCGATCCCGGTCCGGATCACCTGGAACGGGTCCGAGTGACCGGTCGCTGATGACTTGGTTGTGATGGGCTGATTGTAATGAGCGGGTTTCGATGACGCTCACGCGACGCGAGATCAACGAGCTACTCCTCGACAACGGCCTGGCTCCACGTCGCGAGTTCGGCCAGAACTTCGTGGGTGATCCCAACACGGTTCGCCGGATCGCCCGCCTTGCAGCGGTCGACTCGGCCAGCCACGTGATCGAGATCGGCGCAGGGCTCGGGTCGCTGACGACCGCTCTCGCCGAGACCGGGGCGGAAGTCGTCGCGATCGAGATCGATCGGGGAATCGTGCCGGTCCTACGCAGGGTCGTCGAACGCTTCGAGCGAGTGACGGTGGTCGAAGGGGACGCCCAAGAACTCGACTGGCCGAACACGCTGAAGGATTCCGACACTTGGGTGCTGGTCGCCAATCTTCCCTACAACGTCGGGACTCCGCTGGTGATGGACCTCCTGGATACGGTGCCCCAGATCCAACGAATGTTGGTGATGGTGCAGCGCGAGGTTGCCGAGCGGATGATTGCCGATGTCCGCACCAAGGCCTACGGCGCACTGAGCGTGAAGGTCGCCTATTGGGCCACGGCTCGGATCGCGGGTTACGTCCCGGCGACCGTCTTCATCCCCCAGCCCAAGGTCGAAAGCGCCCTCGTCGAGATCACCCGACGCCCCACCCCCGCCATCGCCGGGGTCACGCCGGAAGCGCTGTTCACCCTCGTCAAGGCAGGATTCGCCCATCGTCGCCAGATGCTGCGGAGGGTGCTCGACGGCACCGTGTCAGCGGAGCAGTTCGAACGGGCGCGGATCCTGCCCACGTCTCGAGCAGAAGAGCTCGATGTGGCCGCGTGGGGTCGACTCGCGACGGTGGTCGAAGCCGACTCCCGCCCGGTAGCGACACATGAATGACCGAACCGTCCCCGAACGCATCCTCGCGCCTGCCAAGCTCACGGTCAGCTTGCGAGTCACTGGCGTCCGATCCGACGGATACCACCTGATCGAGGCAGAAATGGTCACCCTCGAACTCGCCGACGTGCTCTCGATCGATCCCAGCGGAACCGGACTCACGGCGAGCGGCCCGCACTGTGCTGGGCTTCCGCTCGACGGTGGCAACCTCGTTGCGCAAGCACTTCAGTTGGTCGGGCGAACCGCCGCAATCCACATCGATAAGCAGATCCCTCATGGCGGCGGGCTCGGAGGCGGCTCAGCCGATGCAGCCGCCGTCTTGCGCTGGGCGGGTTTCACCGACCTCGCGCTGGCCGCAGGTCTTGGCGCAGATGTCCCCTTTTGCGTCGTGGGAGGCCGAGCGACCGTTCGTGGAATCGGCGAACAGATCACCCCGCTGCCGCAGGCGGATCAAGATTTCACGCTGATCATCCCCCCGCTCAGATGCTCGACACCTGCCGTCTACAAGGCCTGGGACACGCTCGCCAAAGCCGGACCTTCGATCTCGGCCGGCGGGCTCAACGACCTCGAGCCGGCGGCCCTGATCGTCGAACCACGGCTCGCCACGTGGCGTGACCGAATCACCGAAGCTGCGGGCAAACGCCCCACGCTTGCCGGCAGCGGCGCGACCTGGTTCCTCACCGGCCATCACCCCGAACTGGCCGATGCGCTGCCGGATGCCGCCGTCGTGCTTACCCGTACGAGTCGCTCTACAACTTGAACAAGAGGCACGAAAAAGACTACGACCGCCCACCGAGGTGGACGGTCGAGTACCCGGCGTCTGCCAGGAAGAACAATCGGTCGAGCTATTTGCGACGCTGGTGACGGGTACGCCGGAGCATCTTCTTGTGCTTCTTCTTACGCATGCGCTTACGGCGCTTTTTGATCAACGAACCCATAAGAGCGCAACGCTAGCGGGCGAGCGGGCCACCACCAACCGACGGCGTCGGGCGGGTGCGCATTTCGTTCGAGAAACGTCGTGTCACCCACCAGCTGCGCCCGATACGGTATGCGCCGATCCATTCCGGGGTCGTTCAATGGTAGGACATCGGTTTTTGGTGCCGTCTATAGGGGTTCGAGTCCTCTCCCCGGAGCCACGTCCCACGTTCATGTCACCGCAAGTTGTCAAATGCGACAACTTGCGGTGACATGAACGGTTGGGTGGGTGCGGTTGACGCGTGTCGACGGGTTGAGCGCGATAGAACTGAACCATGGCAGTTTCCGCAATCGTGCTCGCCGCAGGCGAAGGCACTCGTATGCGCTCGGCACGGCCGAAGCCCCTTCACATGATCTGCGGGCGGGGAATGGTGATGCACGTCATCCACTCCTTGGAATCGATCGACGTCGAGCGCACGGTGGTCGTGGTCGGTCACGGCGCCGAACTCGTCACCAAGAAGGTCCAAGAGCAGGCCCCCGACTGGGCCAACGTGACCTTCGTCGAGCAACACATCCAACGTGGAACCGGTGATGCAGCGATGGTCGGCATGTCCGCGTTCCCCGGCGATGACCTCGATGACGAATCGACTGTGCTGATCCTGCCTGGCGACACACCACTCCTTCGTGCCGAGACGATCGACGAGCTCGTCGCCACGCACGTGGCCAACGGATACGCGGCGACCCTGTTGACCTCGGTGATGGATGATCCGACGGGTTACGGACGAGTCATCCGGTCGGCTGCAAAGGGTGGTCCCGATCGCGTCTTGCGGATCGTCGAGGAACGCGATGCCACAGACCAAGAGCGGGCGATCACCGAGGTCAACACCAGTATCTATGCGTTCCGGCGAGATCTGCTGGGGCCTGCGTTACGCCATCTGTCACCCGACAACTCCCAGGGCGAGTACTACCTCACCGACGTCATCAGTGTGCTCAGCAGCATGGGGCACCGAATCGGGGCGATGGTCGCGTCGCCCGGCGAGACGGCCGGGGTCAACGACCGGTGGCAGCTCGCGTTGGCCGAGCGAGAACTCCGGTCGCGGACCAACCGGTACTGGCTACTCAACGGCGTCACGATGCTCGATCCACGCCAGACCTTCATCGACGTCACGGTCGAGCTCGGCCGAGACGTCACGTTGTACCCGGGCACCATCCTGCAGGGACAGACCGTCATCGGGAGCGGATGCGAGATCGGTCCGGACGCTCGCCTGGTCGATTGTGTCGTTGCCCCCGATTGCGTCATCGAGAACTCCGTCGGGCGCGACGCCGAGATCGGTGGCGGCGCACACGTCGGTCCGTACGCCCATCTCCCGGCAGGGAGCAGCGTCGCTGCGGGAGAAGTGACGGGCGCGTTCTACACTGCTCGTGCCGACTGAGGTCGAGCGACGATCGAAGTCTGGCAGGGAGTGTCATGGAAAAGGTCACCACCAAGCGTTTGGCGCTCTACTCGGGGCGGACCCACCCGGCACTGGCGCAAGAGGTGGCCGAGCATCTGGAACTGGCGATCGGCAACGCGAACATCGTCGAGTTCGCCAATGGCGAGATCCGGCCCCGATTCGCCGACAGCGTTCGCGGCAGCGATGTGTTCATCATGCAGACCCACTTCGGCTGCAATGGCCGCAGCATCAATGACTCGATCATGGAACAGCTGATCATGATCGATGCGGCGCATCGGGCATCTGCCAAGCGGATCACCGCCGTCTGCCCGTTCTACGGATACGCCCGCCAAGACCGCAAGGCCGAAGGTCGTGAACCAATCACTGCTCGACTCGTGGCAGACCTGTTCAAAGCTGCTGGCGCGAAGAGAATGGTCTCGATCGACCTGCACAGTGGCCAGATCCAGGGCTTCTTCGATGGTCCAGTCGATCACCTCACCGCGCTGCCGGTGCTGGAGCGGTACGTGCGCAGCAACAGCTGCCATGGCATGGTCATCGTGTCGCCCGATGCCGGTCGGGTGAAGGTTGCGGAACGATTTGCCCAGCACCTCAGCGACATGGGCGCCGACGTTGCGTTCATCAACAAGCGCCGTCCAAAGGGCACCACCAATGTCGCCGAGGCCAAGGAAGTCATCGGTGAGGTCGAAGGCCGGTGTTGCATCATCACCGACGACATGATCGATACGGGCGGCACCGTCGTTTCGGCGGCCGAGCTGCTGATCAAGCGCGGCGCCGCCGAGGTCTGGGTGATGGCGACCCACGGTGTGCTTTCAGGCCCGGCGATCGGGCGTCTCCGCGACTCCCCCATCACCCGGGTCGTGCTCACGAACACGCTCCCGACGCCGAGCAAGGACGATCTTCCCCAATTGGAAGTCCTCTCGATCGCGCCGATCATCGCGGAGGCCCTGTCGGCAGTCTTCGACGACACCAGCGTCAGCGAGATCTTCGGCGGCGAGAACCAGGCCTAACAAAGCAGGCCAGGGCGCAACGCGGGCGCAACGCCGATAGCATCGGCAACCGTTCTTTGCTGAACCAGCAGCACATCTGGATCGCCACCCGGCGGAGGAAACATCATGTCGCAGACCACTCTCGTTGCAACCACCGGCCGCCAGACCGGCTCGCCCGCCTCTCGTCGGCTCCGCGCCGAGGACATCATCCCCGGTGTTCTCTACGGCCAGGGAATGGTCCCGCTCAGCGTCGCGGTCGGAAGACGCGATCTCCGGATTGCGCTCAGCGGACCAGCGGGCTTCAACACGGTGCTGTCCCTCGAAGTCGACGGCGCGATGTACCCCGCGGTGATCAAGGACGTGCAGCGTCACCCGGTCAAGCGCAACGTCGCCCACATCGACTTCCTTCAGATCAACATGACCGAGCTGCTCACGGTATCCGTGCCACTTCGGCTCGAGGGCGAGGCCAAAGCAGTGACCGCAGAAGGTGGGCTGGTCGATCCGGCCGTCGACACCATCGAAGTCGAGTGCACACCGGCAAACATGCCGAACGAGTTCATCGTCGACATCACCGACATGCAGCCCGGCGACACCATTCGCCTCGCATCGTTGGTCATGCCCACCGGCGTCACCGCTCTCGGTGATCCCGAAATGGCGATCGTCAGCGCACTCCACGGCATCAGCCAGGCCGAACTCACCTCTGATGCAGGTGCCGAAGCTCCCGAGGCAGCAGCAGCAGCCGACGGCGAACCCGACGCCGAATAGGCCTGCGAGGCCTCGTGGCACTGTTCGGGCGCGGCGAGCGATCCGAACGGCGCGGCACTCCGTACGACTTCCTGATCGTCGGCCTCGGCAATCCCGGACCCAAGTACGCGCGTACCCGCCACAACGTCGGCGAAGAGGTCGTTCACTTACTTGCGGCGCGAATGGATGGAGTGTTCAAAGCCGGCCGGGACAAGGCCAAGGTTTGCGAGGTGACCCTTGCCGGGCACCGATGTGTCCTCGCATTTCCGCTGACGTACATGAACGAATCCGGTCAGGCAGTGGGAGCGATGGCCCGCCGTTACGGCGTCACCGATCCGAGCCAGATCATCGTCGTCCATGACGAGTTGGATCTCCAGCCGGCGCAGGTTCGGGTCAAGGTGGGCGGCGGACTCGCAGGCAACAACGGGCTGCGGAGCATCACCCAACACCTCAAGACGCAGGACTACCTCCGGGTCAGGATCGGGATCGGCAAGCCACCCTCGAAGGAGCGCGGCGCCAACCACGTGCTCTCGAAGCTTCCCAAGTCCGAACGCGAGGCCCTCGACGTGGCCGTTCAATTGGCCGCCGATGCGGTCGAGTCGCTGGTAGCCGAAGGCCCGGATGCAGCAATGCGCCGCTTCAACGTTCGCTGACCCGGCGAAATCGCGCTACCCGGCAGCCAGGTCTCGATCCGCCACGATACGACCGGCAGCGATCTCGATCGACCGGGTCAAGCGAACAGTGTCCAACAGCGTGCGGTCGTGGGTGACGAGCAAGACCGTGCCCCCGAATGCGTCGAGGGCGATCTCCAACTGTTCGATCGCGGCGAGATCGAGATGGTTGGTCGGCTCGTCGAGCACGAGGCAATTGGTGCCCTTGGCCATCAGCAGTGCCAGCACCGCTCGGGTTCGTTCGCCGGGGGACAAAGACGCAGTGGCGCGACTGACCTCCGCCGCTCCGATCCCGAACTTGGCCAGCAGGGTCCGCGCCTCGGGAATGGTCATCGAGGTCGCATTCATGAAGGCATCGAGGATCGTGGCTGCTTCGCCGAGTTGTGATCTGCCCTGTTCCAACTCGCCGACCACAACGCTCGGCCCGACGAAGCACTCGCCTGACTCCGGGACTGCCCGCCTGAGCAACAGCCGCAGCAACGTACTCTTGCCGCTGCCGTTACTGCCGATGATCGCGATTCGTTCACCGGCGCCGATCGTCAACGTGATCGGACCGAGCGTGAAGTCGGCATTGCGAACGACGGCATCGACGACCCTGGCCACGATCGCGCCGCTGCGCGCAGATTCACCGAACGTCAACCGCAACTGCCACGGCTCCCGTGGTTCTTCGACGACCTCCAAGCGTTCCATCGCTCGCTCGGTTCGGGCGGCCTTTCCGGCAAGTTGTTCGGTCTGGTTGACCTTGAAGCTCTTGATGTGCTTGTCCTTTTCGGACTTGTCGTTCTTGGCTTTGCTGAGCCCTTGCGTCGCCCACTCCCGTTCGCGCTGTGCCCGCCCGGCGAGAGCTCCCTTCTTGTCGGCGAACTCCTGATACCGATCGCGAGCATGCTGCGCCGCCAGCGCCCGTTCCGCGAGGTAGGCGTCCCAGCCGCCGGTGTAGAGGGACGTGCGGTGAGTGAACTCGTCGAGTTCGACCACGTGTGTCACAACTCGTCGGAGGAACTCCCGATCATGGCTGACGACGATCAATCCGGCCTGCAGGGTCTGAGTCCACGCCTCCAGGCGTGACAGACCATCGAGGTCGAGATCGTTCGTCGGTTCGTCGAGAAGGAACACGTCGAACCGGGCGAGTAGCAGCGAGGCGAGACCGCACCGGGCTGCTTCACCGCCGGAAAGGGTGGACATCGGCTGGTCGAGCAACCGTTCGGACAAGCCCAGTTCTGCCCATACCTCACCGATCCGTGATTCGAAGTCAGCGGCGCCTTGCGCGAGCCATGCGTCGAGCGCGTCGGAGTACCGGTCGTCGGTGCCTGGTCCGCCGATGGCGAGTTGCTCGGTCGCCGCGTCGAGCTCGACCGAAGCGGCGGCAACACCGGTCCGGCGGGCGAGGAACCCGACCACCGTCTCACCCTCTCGTCGCTCTGGCTCCTGGGGGAGATAACCGACCACCGCATCCGATGGCGAGGTCGAGACGGAACCGCTATCAGCGACCGTTGTCCCGCTGAGCACCCTCAGCAGGGTTGACTTTCCCACGCCGTTTGGCCCGACGAGCCCCATCCTCCAGCCCGGCGAGACCGAGAGGTCCACCTCGTCGAGGATGACGACGCGACCGAGCGACAGCGACAGAGACCGGGCATGGAGAGACGCGTGAACCGACATTCGCCGGAATGCCTACCACGGTGACCGGCGCTCTGCCCACGGTGACGTCACAACTTCGAACTGGAGGTTCTCCGACCGAGCGTCTCGAGCAGCCGCAATTGGGGATCGGTCGCGGCCGAAGTCTCGGGTGATCCGAACATCCCGCTCGACTGGAGGTCCGAGAGTTGGGGATTGATCACGTCCCAGCAGGCGTCAACGAGCTGCTGGGCGAGTGCCGGCATCTGTCCTGTGGCGATGGCGATGTCCCAACCGTGGATCAAGACGTCGACGAAACGGTGTCCGGCGTAGACGGATCCGGGGATTGGTCCATACGAGACCGAACACGGCGCGTCGAGCGCCCCCGGAGCTTCGAATGCCTCTGCTGCGGCTTTTGCGGATTGGTCGTAGCTCTCGAGCGGAAGGGCTCCGAGGTGGTCTCCGTCGAGCCGATCGCCGACATCGTGGATGCCGCGACCCGCTGCAAGTTCAGCGGCCCAGAGGTTTCCGACCACGATGTGATTGACGAGCGATCGGACGTCCCAGTCGTCGCACGGTGTCGGATTGCTCCATTGTGTGCTGGTGATACCGGCGACGAACGCCCTGGTCGAATTCAATGCCTGCCGGTGCAAAGCCGTAATCGATGGGTTCGTAATCGATGGGTTCGTATTGGTGGATTCTGCAGTCATGTTCACCCCTTGACGTAGGACAGTTTTTCGGCGACCTGTTCACCACGGACACGGAACACGTCGATGCCGCGGACGTGACCGTCGGCCCAGGAATAGCGCCAGAGTTGAATGACATGATCTTGCGCCTCGATCGACTGCTCGACCTGGAAATGGCTTTCCGTGTCATCGAAGATCTGTTTCCAGATCTCCCGTGCTGCGTCTCGCCCTTCGCATCGCAGCCCGTCGGGCGCCGGGCCGGTCGATTCGAACACGAAGTCATCCGTGAGCATCGATACCACTGCCTCGAGGTCGTGGCTGATCCACAACGAACCGAATCGTTCGACAACGTCGAGGGGACTCGCCGACCTGCTGGTCGATTCATGCATGACCTCACCTGCTCTCTGCCGGTCCACGAAATGTCGGCCAGATGACCACGGGGACGAAGACGGATGCGCTATATGTAACGTACGAGTAGGTCAGTGGTCAAGGAGCGAAATCCGAACAAGGCAGAGCTCGGCCGAGGCAGCCGTCCGACGCCTCCTCGAAGGGATCGCCACCGCCCGTCCTGCCGCGTGAGAACGACGTCGAGGACGCTGGTCACGGCGATACCCTCAGCGACCCGATGATCCTTGCGTCGCTGCCACCCTTTCTTCGCGCCGAACCGGCGCTCACCCAAGCGCTCGGCAAGCCGAACGCGGTGATCGCTGTACCCGAAGCGGCACGACCGATCTCGCTCGCCGCGCTGCAGCACCTCAGCGGACGCCGTCCACTGGTCGTTGCATGCCCCACCGGCACTGCTGCAGGGCAACTCTGCGACGACCTCCAACAGTTCATGGCAGACGGCGACGTGATGCTGTTCCCCGCATGGGAGACGCTGCCGTTCGAGCGGGTCAGCCCGAGTGTCGAGACGATGGGGCGTCGACTCGAGGTGCTGTGGAGGCTGAGCGACCCGACCCGCTGCCCGGCGATCATCGTTGCGAGCGTTCGCTCCTTGCTGCAGCGGCTGGGGCCCGGTGCGGTCGGCGTCCAACCCGCTCGGGTTGCGCCCGGCATGATCATCGACCCGGAGGAACTGATGCAGACCCTCGTCGGTGGCGGCTACCGGCGAGAAGAACTCGTCGAGCACCGTGGCGAGGTCGCTCGGCGCGGGGCGATCATCGATGTGTTCGCGTCGACCGCCGACGCCCCGATCCGGATCGACCTGTGGGGCGACGAGGTCGACCGGCTAACGACGATCAGCGTCAGCGATCAGCGCAGCGTCGGTGACCTGGAAGAGGCATTCATCTTCCCCGCCCGCGAACTGTTGCCGAGCGCCGACGTGCGGGCCCGAGCGGCGCGACTGGTCGGTGAAGAACCGTGGGGTCGCGAGCAATGGGAGCGCCTCGCCGAGGGGGCTCAATTCGAAGGAATGGAGAGTTGGCTGCCGTGGCTGACCGATGTCGATCAACTCCTCACCGACATCCTGCCCGCAACCGGCAAGATCGTGCTCGTCGAACCGCGACGGATGCGAGACCGAGCCAAGGACCTGCTCGCTGAGGAAGACGACCTTGCACGCGCCCTGGCAAGCACGTGGGGACGGGATCCCGACGTGGCGTTCCCGCGCTTGCACGCCGAACCCGATCTGTTGCTCGGTGGCGACACCGGGGCATGGATGATGACCGTCTCGCCCGAGAACCTCGACTCGCCGATGGTTCATGCGAGCGGCTGGGGCCCGGTCGTCGGAGACGGCGACGGATTGACGACCCGCCTCAACGAACTTCTCCGTGAGAAGTATCGGGTGGTCGTAGCGGCCGACGGCGAGGGTTCCGCTCATCGCCTGGCCCAACTGCTGCGCGATCGTGGCCTCGACTTCACGATCATCCCGACCGGGGCCGGCGCCGATCTGTCGCAGCCGGGCGGCTGCGTGGTGGTCGCGCCGCTGCATCGCGGCGTGACAGTGCCATCGGCCCGGATTGCCATCGTCGCCGAAGGAGATCTGACCGGTCGCCGCCGAACACACCGCCAGCCCCGCCCACGCAAGCGCCAGAGCGCCGGCTTCTTCGAGGATCTCCACGCGGGCAACTACGTCGTGCACCATCAACACGGCGTCGGTCAGTACGAAGGAATGGTGAAGCGGACAATCGGCGGGGTCGAACGCGACTACCTGCTGTTGGCCTACAAAGGCGGCGACAAGCTCTACATCCCCAGCGATCAGATCGACTCGATTCGCCAGTACGTCGGCGGCGAAGCACCGGTGCTGCATCGACTCGGCGGCGCAGACTTTGCGAAGGCGAAGTCGAAGGTCAAGTCAGCAGTTCGCGAGATCGCCCAGGAACTCGTCGTGCTGTATCAAAAGCGGATCAACGCCACCGGACACGCCTTTGGTCAGGACACGCCGTGGCAACACGACATGGAGGAGGCATTTCCGTTCGTCGAGACGCCCGACCAGAAGGTGGCTATCGACGACACCAAAGCCGACATGGAACGACCCTTCCCGATGGACCGCCTGGTGTGCGGAGACGTCGGCTTCGGCAAGACCGAGGTCGCGGTGCGGGCAGCGTTCAAGGCGATCCAAGATGGCAAACAGGTCGCCGTGATGGCGCCGACCACACTGCTTGCGACGCAGCATGGCAACACCTTCGCCGACCGATTCTCCGGGTACCCGGTCCGGGTCGAGGTGCTCAGCCGGTTCCTCACCAACAGTCAGGCCAAGAAGGTGATCGACGGCATTGCCAATGGCGAGGTGGACTGTGTGATCGGCACTCACCGATTGCTCCAGGAGAGCGTCAAGTTCAAGGACCTCGGCCTACTGATCGTGGACGAAGAACAACGCTTCGGAGTCCAGCACAAAGAGGCGATGAAGAAGTTGAAGATCAATGTCGACGTACTGACCCTCAGTGCAACGCCAATTCCGCGGACGCTCGAGATGAGCCTGGTCGGCATCCGCGATTTATCGCTGCTGCAGACACCACCGGCCGACCGGCAGCCGATCCTGACGTTTGTCGGCGAGTACGACGAGCGCGTTGCTGTCGAATCCATCCGTCGCGAACTACTCCGTGAGGGGCAGGTGTTCTGGGTCCACAATCGGGTCCAGTCGATCGACGAGTGCGCACTACGACTCCGCGAGTTGGTGCCGGAAGCACGGATAGCCGTCGCCCACGGTCAGATGGATGAAGGCACCCTCGAGCAAGTAGTGCTCGACTTCTCCGAAGGCAATCTCGACGTGCTCGTTTGCACGACGATCATCGAGAGCGGTATCGACATGCCCACGGTGAACACCCTCGTGGTCGAGCGATCCGATCTTCTCGGTCTCGGTCAGATGCACCAGCTTCGCGGCCGCGTGGGCAGAAGCGGTTCACGCGCCTATGCCTATCTGTTCTACCCCCCGGACAAGTCCTTGTCGGAGGAGGCCTACGAACGGCTGAAGACGATCGGCGAAGCAACCGATCTCGGCAGCGGCTTCAAGATCGCGATGCGAGACCTGGAGATTCGGGGCGCCGGCAACTTGCTCGGACAAGCCCAGAGTGGACACATCGCCGCTGTCGGCTACGACCTGTATTGCCAGATGGTCACCGAGGCAGTAGGAGAGATGAAGGGTGAGCCGCTCAAGCCACCGTCGGAGCTGAAACTGGACGTACCGACTGATGCACATCTTCCGGCGAGTTATGTGCCCAAGGAAGCACTTCGCCTGGAGGCCTATCGACGTCTTGCCGCGATCGAGACCGAAGCCGACGTCGACGACATCCGCAACGAATGGGAAGACCGTTACGGACCCCTGCCCGACTCGGCCGAAGCGCTGCTGATGATCGGTCGACTGCGCGCCGAATGCCATCGGCTCGGAGTGAAAGACATCTCGATCAGCTCCAACCAGGCCCGCCTTGCGCCCATCGCGCTGAAGACCAGCGAAGAACTGCGACTGCGCCGCTTGGCCAGGGACGCGATCATCAAGGACGAGATCGGCCAGCTGGTCGTTCCGATCAAGAAGGGTGCCGATCCAGCGGCCTTCCTGGTTGGATTCCTCCGCGAACTGATCCCGCCACCATTGCCGTCAGATGCCCAACCACTAGGGTCATCGGCGTGATTCGCCTCAACATCTCGAGGGCTTGCCCAGCCGTTGCCGCTCTCGCTCTCGTCGCAACCCTCACATCGGGCTGCTCGACTTTCAGTGACAACAACGTGGCCGCCGATGTCGACGGACGGATCCTGACGATCGACGAGCTCAACCTGATCGCGGCCGATTTCCCGAAGCTGCTCAACGATCCAGCGGTCGGTGTCGACGAGTTCGGCGAGTTCAAGGGCGACGATCTGCGCAATGTTCTGACGCGGTGGGTGCAATCCGCTTCGTTGCTCAACGAACTCGACAACCGCGGCATCGTGATCGACGACTCGAAGCGAGCCGATGCCGCAGCCCAGTACAGCTCGACCGACGCAGCGACCTGGTCACAACTGTCGCCGCCCACCCAGGACTTCCTCGTCGACTACACCGTCGGCCGAACGACCCTCATCGAGGATCCGTCACTCGTCACCGACGACAAAGTCGCTGCAGCGTATGAAGCGGGCGTTGGCGTGTCCGGCGTGCTCTGCATCCGGATCATGGCCTTCGAGACCGAAGCCGACGCCGCGTCGGTGAAGGCCGAACTCGACGGCGGAGCCGATTTCGGCCAACTTGCGAACGATCATCCGCTCGAGCCTTCTGCCGAACCGAACGACGGCGTTTTCCTGGACCAGCAATCCGGTAGCCAGTGTCTGGCGGCGGCGAACTTCGGAGTTCTCGCCCAAGCCGTTGCGACCACGCCGGTCGGGGAATCAACCGAGCCGCTTGTGCTCGATAGCTTCTACTTCCTGGTGTTGCAGCGGCCGTTCGACGAAGTTTCCGCCGACGCACGAGCACTCATCGCTCCGACCATCGCCGAGCCCGCATTGACAGAGTTGCTGACCAATGCGCAGGTCTCGATCGACAGCCGCTACGGCATGTGGGACACCGATACCGGAACGGTCGTCCCGACTCGCTGATGTCGAGTTTCGGCAACAAGCCTCGCGTCGTCGTGGTCGGACTCGGGCCAGGTTCCGTCGATCACGTCACCGAACAGACCAGGATCGCGATTGCCGCCGCGTCGCACCGCTTCGTACGTACGGCCCAACATCCATCTGCTTCGCTCGTGCCCGACCCGATCTCATTCGACGAGATCTATGAAAGCGCGGAGACGTTCGAATCGGTCTATTCCCAGATCACCGAGGCACTCGTTGCAGCGGCCACCGAACACGGGCAGGTGCTGTACGCAGTCCCCGGTTCGCCGCTCGTCCTCGAGCGCAGCGTCCGGCACCTGATGTCGGACAGTCGCATCGAATGCGAAGTCCTGCCGGCGATGTCGTTCCTCGATGTCGCATACGCGGTCCTCGGCATCGATCCGGTCGAGGCAGGCATTCGGCTGGTCGATGGACACGAGTTCTCGACGGCCGCAGCGGGATCACATGGTCCACTGCTGATCGCACACGCTCATGCCAATTGGGTGCTCAGCGACATCAAGCTTGCAGTCGACGACGCCAGCCACGAGACAAACGATGAGGTCGAAGTCGTTGTCCTCCAGCGCCTGGGAACGCCTGACCAACTGATCACACACACCACGTGGTCCGAGATGGACACAGCCGTTCAGGCCGACCACCTCACGACCGTGTACGTGCCCAGACTGAGTGTTCCTGTCGCTGCGCACTACTCGCGATTCCACGTGCTCGCCCGGACCCTGCGCGAACAATGCCCGTGGGACATCGAACAAACCCATGCGTCACTGATCCCCTACCTGCTCGAGGAGACCTACGAGGTCGTCGATGCCCTCCAGGCTCTCGATCCCGACGATCCGGCGACCGATCAAGACCTGGTCGAGGAACTCGGCGACCTGCTGTACCAGATCGAGTTCCACGCGACGATCGCCGAGCAGCAGGGCCGGTTCACCATCGCCGACATCACCCAGGGCATCCACGACAAGCTCGTCAGACGCCATCCGCATGTGTTCGGTCCCGACGGCGGCGACATCGTGCACGTCGACTCCACGACGCAGGTGCTCCAGAACTGGGAATCGATCAAGCGAGACGAGAAGGGCCGGATGAGCATATTCGACGGCATTCCCTCGTCTCTGCCGTCACTGTCATATGCGAACAAGGTGCAGAGGAAGGCCGCATCCGTCGGCTTCGATTGGCCGGATGTATCAGGCGCACTCCCGAAGATCGCCGAAGAGACCGCCGAGGTGATGCAAGCCCATAACTCCGGCGACTCACAGGCCACTGAGGACGAACTCGGTGATCTGTTGTTTTCGGTGGTCAACGTCGCCCGTCACCTCAGAGTGGACCCAGAACTCGCGCTCCGGTCAGCGGTCTCCAAGTTCCGCCGGCGATTCGAGGGCGTCGAACAACTCGCCCGCGAGGGCGGGATCGATCTTCACGACTGCGAGCTCAGCGTGTTGGATCAGCTCTGGGACGAGGTCAAGGCGGCCGAGGTGATCACCGGCACCTGACCGGAGATGCCTGCAAGAATTGACGGCTCGAGGAGGTCGGTCGAAGTCCCGCCACTATGGCGATACTCGCGACAGGTTCGATCGAGCCGAGTCATGGCGACCCACGCCAACGCCGCCCCGAGTATCGCCATCGCAGTCTGAGCTACGCCGAATGCGACGATCTGGATCCGATTCGTGCTGTTCGCCGAGATGAACGCAGCAAACAGTGCAAAGCCGAAGTCGAGGATCATCCACTCGAGGAAGATCCGTCCATTTCCGCCGAGCGCCGACACCGTTCGCCCGAGCACGAGTTGGCCGACCACGAAGCCGGCCACAGCCAGGATCAAGCCGATGGTGAGCACTGCTGCGCCGAACGGACCGGTCAGCAACGCGCCGATCGCGATGAAGATCGGGCCGATCGAGAAAGCCCCGACGACGGCCCATGGGTTTGGCGCAAGGATGGACCGGCGGTAAGCATTTCGTGCCGCAACGACTGCCCAGACCGCATACGCGAAGTGCACAGCGACGCTCACTGCACCGATCACGATCAACATCGTCCGGAAGTCATCGAGAGCGAGCTGACGTTCGCTCGGGGTGATCCCGGAGTTGAGGTGACGTCCGCGAAAGACGAACAGAACGGCGACCGACGCAACGCCCGTCGAGAAGAGACCGGCGGTGACGAGGACCCGCAGGAACAGCGTCGGCGTGAGACGGCGCCGAAGCTTTCGGCCCGATCGCCTGATCTTGTTTCGGCTCGGGTCGTTGAAGGCGCCTTCTGGATCGAGCAACCGGGCCCACCGATGACGGATGAGAGCATTCAGATTCACCGCGGTCGCCAGCGCGACCGCACTCGAGACGCACAGCATCAAGCCGGCGAGGTAACAGGAGAACGCTCGGGCCCTCAGCTGATTCTGGAGGTCATCGACCGGCAGGACCGAGGTCGCGCCGGACATCCCGACGATCAGCAGGAACGCACCGATCACGGACGCCAAGAACCACGTGCGTGCGAGTTGGGCACTTCCACCGAGGTCCTCGGCCGCGCCTCCAAGGGTGCCGAACGGCAGGTACAGAAAGGCGAGGAAGACGATGACACCGGCGAGGGATCCCGAGTCGAGCCGTTTGTCGATCGTGAAGTGCGCCACGAGCCCGAGGCTGGGCGCCAGCAACCAGCCAACCGATGCAAACCACGGTGTGCGCAGGCTGAAACCAACGCGATTGGCATTGGTGACCATCAGTCCGCTCCACATCGCCATCACCATCAAGCCGACGACTCCGATGGCCCCCAAGATCGCAGTGAGCTCCCGTACGGCGTGCAGATGACGAGGGGTATCGGTCGTCACGCCGGCGTCCGTGAAGGACTCGGCGTACTTCTGGAACTCGACACCGAGCAGGCCGGCGATGATTCCCAATGCGAGCGGGACGAGCACGACCAGCCAGCGCAGCAAGATGTCCGAGAGCGGCGGCTGGAACTGGAAGCCCGTGGTCCGCTCTGCTGGCTGGGCATCGGGCTCTGGCTCGCTGCGGCGCTCGGGGCGCTGACTGGGGAGAAGAATCGGACGCTCACCGGGCGCTCGATCGGGGATGAACGGCCGCGGCACTGCGGCTATCGAACCACCGTCGGTCGAATCTTGCTGAACTTCATCGCGGGCCACCACGTCACCTCTATCGGCAGCAGGCGACGCGACCTTGAAAGAAACGGGCCACCACCGTCCACCGCGTTCGCTACGAACCCAACAGAACTTTTGGGTGCACGTGTCGAGGTGCGGCGCGTCCAACGTCGGTGATCGATGATCTCCCCCCTCTCGGCGGTCGTTGCCGAACTGAATGCCTCAATCGCACAGAAATGCTCGGTTGAGACATTCAGTTAGCGTGGTGAGCATGAGCGAGATCTTTTCCATCGTCGGCCGCGAGATCCTGGATTCGCGCGGCAACCCGACCGTCGAAGTCGAAGTCGTCCTCGAATCCGGGGCCAGGGGTCGAGCAGCGGTGCCGTCCGGTGCCTCGACGGGTGAGCACGAAGCCGTCGAGTTGCGAGATGGTGGCACGCGCTACCAGGGCAAAGGTGTCGCGACAGCGGTCGGCTTCGTCAACGGTGAGATCGCCGACGCATTGGACGGATTCGATGCACTCGAACAACGCCTGATCGACACCGCATTGATCGACCTCGACGGAACCGACAACAAGGCCCGGATCGGAGCAAACGCGATTCTCGGTGTCAGCCTCGCCGTCGCCAAGGCCGCCGCGGACGAAATGGATCTCCCCCTCTACCGCTACATCGGTGGACCCAACGCCCACGTCCTGCCCGTACCGATGATGAACGTCGTCAACGGCGGCGTTCACGCTGACAACAGCATCGACATGCAGGAGTTCATGGTGATGCCGATCGGCGCACCGAGCTTCCGGGAAGCGCTGCGCTGGGGGACCGAGACCTACCACACGCTCAAGAAGGTCTTCCACGATCGCGGCTTGTCCACAGCCGTCGGCGACGAGGGCGGTTTCGCACCGAATCTGGCGACAAACGAAGATGCGATCAAGGCTCTCGTCGAGGCGATCGAGCTCGCCGGGTATGTACCCGGGCAGGACATCGCGATCGCACTCGATCCGGCAGTCAGTGAGTTGTACCGCGATGGGAGCTATCACCTGACAGGAGAAGGCAAGGTGCTCTCAAGCAGCGAACTCTCGGATTACTGGGTGTACCTCGTCGACACCTATCCGATCGTGTCGATCGAAGATGGCATGGCCGAGGACGACTGGGACGGGTGGGCGACAATGACGGCCGCCCTCGGCACACGGATCCAGTTGGTCGGCGACGATCTGTTCGTCACCAACGCGGCCCGATTGCAGATGGGAATCGAGCGAGATGTCGCCAACAGCGTGTTGGTCAAGGTCAACCAGATCGGCACGCTCACCGAGACACTCAACACCGTCGATCTTGCAACCCGGCACGGGTACACCAGCGTGATGAGCCATCGCAGCGGCGAAACCGAGGACTCCACGATCGCCGATCTGGCCGTCGCGACGAACTGTGGGCAGATCAAAACCGGTGCGCCAGCGCGCAGCGATCGAGTGGCGAAGTACAACCAGTTGCTCCGGATCGAGCAGCAGTTGGGCGAATCGGCAGCCTTTCGTGGTGCTGGTGCCCTTGGTCCAATGCGCTGAGCTCCGTCACGCTCTTCGAAGTGGTGACACTGTTCGACGGGTCGAAGCTGCGAAACTGTGCCCTGTGAACGACGGACATCGCACGAGCACCATCGCGCGCCCGAAGCCCCGTGATCGGGCGGAACCGACGTCACGCTCGAGTAAGACCAACACCAAGACCAAGAGCAAGACCGCGAACACGACCGACACGCGCCGGAACAAGAGCAAGCCGGAACGTGCCGGCCGCAAGCAGCGGACAGCGGTCCAGCGTGACGAACGGTCGAGTCGGCTCCACGACTTCACCACTCCCATCGAGCGCGACAAGCAACTCGTACCGCATCGCCGCGGCCGCCTGGTGGTTGCTCTGTTCTCCATGGTCATCGCGTTGGCAATCGGTGCTGCGTTGTTCGTCCTTCCGATCAAATCCTGGCTCCAACAACGCGACGATCTCGCAACTCGCACCGGCGAGCTCGACACGCTCAACGAGGCCAACGATCGGCTCCAACTCGAAGTTGATCGCCTCCAGACCGATGCCGGCGTCACCGAAGCTGCCCGCGAGGAGATCGACTACGTCGAGGCCGGAGAGAAGCGGATCACGGTCTTGCCGCTCAACGCCGGCCCGGCAGTCCTCCCCCCGGGCTGGCCGTACGACCTGATTTCGAGAATCGTCTCGCTCCGTCAGGCCGAAGCCGCAGCAGCGACCGCGGCGGCGTTGGCAGCTGCAACAGCCACAACAGCGACAACAGCTGCGACAACGGTTGCGACAACGGTTGCGACAGCAGCAACCGCGCCGACAACAGCCGGTCCCTGACCCCTCTGACTCCTCGCCTGACACTGCGGGCGACCACCCTCGTCGGGTACGGTCGACCCAGTCACTCGAGTCATCAGGGGGTCCGCGTGGGCGGCAGCATTCTCGGCAATCGTGTTCTTCGCAAGGAAGATCCGAAGTTCCTCACCATCGGAGGCATCTACGTCGACGACATGGACGAGCCGATGTTGGCCGGAGCAGCACACGTCACCTATGTCCGCAGCCAGATTGCGCACGGCACCATCGTCTCGATCGACTTCGCCGACGCGCTTTCGATGCCCGGCGTGCTGGCCGTCTACACCGCCGAGAACCTCGGCCTGCAGCCTTCGCCGGCTCCATTCAACCCGACCGTCGCCAGGACGATCCTTGCCTCGGACAAGGTCCGCTACGTCGGTGAGTGCGTTGCCGCAGTCGTCTCCGAGACCCGAGTCCAGGGCGAGGACGCTGCCGGGGCAGTGATCATCGACATCGAGCCGCTCGAGGCGTTGATCGATGTCGAGGCTGCGATGACTTCGACCAACTTGATCTACGAAGGTGCCGGAAGCAACGTCGTGTTCGACACCACCGTGATCGGTGTGCCCGAAAACACCGGCGAGGCCTATTTCGCCGACTGCGAAGTGGTTGTCAAGGGCCGCTACATGAATCAGCGGGTAGCCCCATGTCCGATGGAGGTGCGCGGCTCAGCTGTGGCCTGGGTCGACGGTCGGCTGCACCAATGGATCAGCACCCAGCACGCGCAAGGGGTCAAGGACGCGGTCGTTGCCGCCAATGGCCTCGAAGCAGCAGATGTCCGGATCATCACCCCCGATGTGGGGGGCGGATTCGGCGCCAAGATCGGTGCGTATCCAGAAGAACAACTGCTCGGCGTGATCGCCAAGCAATGCGGGCGTCCCGTTGCATGGCGTGAGACGCGCAGCGAGTCGATGGTCGCCCTCGGCCACGGTCGGGCGCAGTTGCAGTACGTCACCATCGGCGGATCGCGCGATGGCAAGGTCACCCACTACCAACTGCACGCGATCCAGGACTCCGGCGGTTTCGCCGACATGGGAATGATCCTCGCACCGTTCATGACACGTCCGATGGCCAGCGGCGTGTATGTGATTCCCAACATCGAAGTGCGCACGACCAGCGTCGTCACAAACACCACCCCGGTCGTCGCGTATCGCGGCGCCGGGCGCCCCGAAGCGACTGCCGCGATCGAGCGGGCGATGGACATGTTCGCGCTCGAGGTCGGTATGGACCCGGCCGAGGTCCGCAGGCTCAACCTGATCCCGAAGTTTCTCGAGCCGTACACCACGGCGATCGGGCAGACCTACGACGTCGGCGATTTCGAGGTCGCGCTCGACAAGGCACTCGATGCGGCCGGCTACTCCCAGCTGCGCGCCGATCAGGCCGCGCGACGAGCAACGGGCGATGCCACGCAGATCGGCATCGGGATCAGCGTGTACGTCGAGATCACGGGCGGGCTCCCACCCTTTGGCGACGACGCGAAGATCGAGGTCCTCGAGGACGGCCGGGCAGTTGTCTACACCGGCACGTCGCCACATGGGCAGGGCCACGCAACGGCGTTCTCGATGATCACTGCCGAGCAGACCGGTATCCCGATGGACATGATCGACCTGGTCTGGGGTGACACCGACCTCGTCCCGGTCGGCGGCGGCACGATGGGTTCGCGTTCGCTCCAGCATGGCGGCGGCGCAGTCAACAAGGCTGCGATCGAACTCGTCGAGCAGGCCACGAAACTTGCCGCGCGCCTGCTCGAGGCCGACGAAGCCGACGTCGTGCTCGACAAGGACCTCGGAGCATTCCACGTCGCTGGCACCCCGTCGGTGTCCAAGACCTGGGCCGATCTGTCCGTTGCGATGAAGTCCGATGGGGGTCTGAAGCAGCAGACGACGTTCGTCTCCGGCGGTGCGACCTTCCCGTTCGGCGCACACGTAGCCGTCGTCGAGGTCGATACCGAGACGGGACATGTTCGTCACGTTCGCCACGTCGCATGCGACGATGCAGGCCGGGTCCTCAACCCGTTACTCCTCGACGGTCAGATCCACGGAGGTGTCGCCCAAGGCACCGCCCAGGCGTTGCTCGAAGAGGTTCGTTATGACGAGACGGGCAACCCGATCACGTCGAACCTGGCGGACTACGCAATGATCTCGGCCGCCGAACTGCCCAGTTTCGAAGTCATCCACATGGAGACACCCACGCCGATGAACCCGCTCGGCGCAAAGGGAATCGGCGAGAGTGGCACCATCGGCAGCACGCCAGCAGTGCAGTCAGCAGTCATCGATGCGCTCAGCCACCTCGGTGTCAGGCACATCGACATGCCGACCACAGCTGAAAAGGTGTGGCGGGCAATCGCCGACGCACGCTGAACGAGAACCGTCGGCGATGCCGGCGGGCGATGACGGCCGGCTTGACACCGATCAGGACGTGCTGCGCCGCCGGCGGATCTCTTCGCTGACGGCCGGCAGGATCTTGTGCAGGTCGCCGATCACGGCGTACTCGGCCTTTCCGACCATGTTCG